>JAGHBN010000171.1 GCA_021160985.1 Thermococcus sp. | reverse complement strand
TATCTGCTCCCTCTTGTATTCCTCGAGCATCTTCCTCGCTTTCCTGTACGCCTCTTCGTCGCCGAGGCATATCGCGACGCCCAGAGTTCCGGCATTCAGCCTTCCGGTCGCGTTCAGGAGGGTGGCAAACTCCCTTGCCTCGTGCCTCGGGTCTCCCTCCGGATAGAGGGGGCTTACAACGACGTCACCTATAAGCCTGTCTATGGCCTCTTTCGGGGCCTCGTGCTTTATCAGGTGGACGACGAGCGCATCGTGGAGCTTCCTTTTCTCCTCCTCGCGGAGCTGCCAGTAATGCATCTCTGGATCAAAGCCCTTTGAGCGCAGCCACTCTATGGCCCTCCTCTCGTCACCGGTTATCTCCGGGAGTTCCGGGTTGGTGGAGTAGGCGAGCATCTGGTACAGGGGCCTGCTCTCCCTGCCGAACAGTCGGAGCTCCTTCCTGACTTCGAGTATGCCTGCATCTTTGCCGTCCTCGATGATGTCGAGGTTCATTCCGTGGAACTGTCCGTCGATTTCCTGCATATCCCCTACTGCCCCGACGAGGGCCGTGTATGCTAAATCCCTGCTGTCCCGGTTCATCTCCTTTGCTATGAGGTATGCAACGCCAGAGCCGCTTAAATCGCGGACGCTGTTTGCTCCAAAGGGCACGGGGTTGACGAGGTGGTGGCTCTCCTCCTGAAAGCGCTCCTTCTCCGGCGGGTGGTGGTCGGCAACGACAACCGTCGCGAAGTCCAGCCGCTTTTCTATGAGCCCCATTGAGCCGCTGCCGAGGTCGCTGAAGACGTATATCTCCCTCTTCTCCCTGGCAAGCTCGTCTATCAGTTCCTCGCTCACCTGCTTGACAATGCTGAGCTGAAAGCTTCCTCCTTCACGCGCGATGGCCCTGGCGAGAACAGCGCCCGCCGTTATTCCGTCCGCATCGCGGTGTGAGATAAGCCGGATAGTGTGCCCTAACTCTATGTGCATCTTTATGAGTTCGGCTCCTTCCCTGACCCTCTCCAAAAAGGCCCCCTTATCCATGGTACCACCTTAAGAAGAAGGAAAGGGTCAGCGGACGAGCAGCTTGGCCTGCTCCGGATCGTAGCGCCACTTCGCCGGCAGCTTGCCGGTTCTCCTGTAGTACTTGACGAGGCGCCTTATCTTGCTCTCGGTGAGCTGGAGGCCGCGCCTCGAGTGCTTGTCCTTCGGGTGCATCTCGAGGTGCTTCCTGAGCTTGACGGCCTTCCTGATAAGGGCCATGAGGTCTTCCGGAATCTCCGGGGCGAGGCCGTTCTCCTCAAGGATCTTGGTTATCTTCTTGCCGGTTATGAGCTTGACGCTCGGGATTCCGTACTGGTCCCTGAGGATGGTTCCTATCATCGCCGTGCTGTAGCCTTCCTTCCTGAGCTTGATAACGAGCCCCTCAACCTCTTCCGCCGTATAGTCAACCCAGGTCGGCGGGGTGGTCCTCGGTGGCCTCTTAGAACCTGACTTACCTCTCTTTCTCGCGTGTATCCTTGCCATACCATACACCTCCCGGTGACGGCCAGCTCCCGCCAGCCGCCCCTTCGCGTTGGGAATTGATAAGAGGTTTAAAAAGGTTTGCCTGGATAGGCTCGTCCGTCCAAAGGGTTTTAGCTAAGACTCTAAACCATACTCATGTGAGAGTACTCAAGGAGCTGGCACCCGAGGAGATTGAGAAAATCCAAGGCAGGGTTATAGAGCTCCGGGAGAATGCTCTGAGTTACTCCGAGATTCGCCAGGAGATCGCAAATGAATTCGATGTGTCCGTTTCCAAGGCGACGGTTCTTAGGTGGTGCAAGGGAACCCACAACACCTTTAACAAAACAAAGCGCGTTAATTTAAGCCCCCCTCCCGGACTGGCGTATATAATCGGGGTTTATCTCGGTGATGCCTCTATTAGTAACAGGAATTACCAGTACCGAATCCGTCTGAAGGTCGTGGACAGAGATTTCGCCGAGAGTTTCGAGAGGGCTTTGAAATCCATTGGAGCAAATCCAAGGACAGGTTTTGAACACGACAGGAACAGGACAGGTAGGTGGTGGGTTGAGGTTACCAGCAAGGAACTGTTCATGTTCCTGAAAGGGCCAAAGGAACAGCTCTTTGAGATCGCTAGGGTGTATCCACGAGAATTTTTGAGGGGTTCTTTGACAGTGAGGGAACGGTGATGTTCAGTAGAAACTCAGGGACGCTTCAAGTATCCGCTTCGAACTATGACTTGGAGGTGCTAACACTTTGTGAGAAGTTGCTAAAGGAACTAAGTATAGATTCAAAAATTTACCTGCACTACAAAAAAGGCACTCCAGTGAAAATTAGGGGCAAAATGTACCGATATAACTCTGATTTGTACAGAATAACAATTCTGAGGAGACAGAGCGTGTTAAATTTTTACAGGGAAGTCGGATTTTCAATACAAAGGAAGCAACTCAAACTGAAGGAAGCCCTGGAGTTTCTTGAAATGTATAAAAGAGAGCACAAACGTACAAATGCATCCAAATAGCGGGGGGAGGATTTGAACCTCCGACCTCCGGGTTATGAGCCCGGCGGGCACTCCTAGCTGCCCCACCCCGCTGCTTGACCCGTTACTTATCAGTGGGGAGCCGATTTATAAAGTTTGCGGTTTCTTTTCAAAGCTGTTCAGTCGTTTATTGCGGGATTGGAAGAATTTGCAGGCCTCAAACATCTCCTGCCCGGGAAACAGGTCGTATTAAATTTGGGCTTTTGGGCCGCTTGTTCAGCGGGTTATTTCAGCCGAGGATGCGCCTTAGAATTGCAATCTGGCCTTTATCCCAGGCTTTTTCGTCAGCAACTACAAGGAGCATTCCGTTGTTTATCAGTGCAGAGTCCCTCAACGAGGCCAAAAATTTCACTATGGGCTCAAAGCCATTGTACATCACCAGGTACTCGGGACAGTCTATCACCACAACCCCATTAATGCCTTCTTTCCTTGCCTCCCTGAAGTATTCATTCACAATATGGGCCATGCGAGCAAGGTTTGTCGGTGAAAGTCGGTCTTCGCCACCTTCAGTACCCAAATAATAAACTTCCCACCTCTCTGGAACGTCGAGGCTCCTTACGAATGCCAGCACGGGATAATCCTTGAGGTCCTTCTTTATCTGGCCGTACTCCCGCGGGGTTAAGAGTCTGGCACCGGGTTCTAAATTGACCTTTAATTCCACGGGCCCTTCAATGAACAAAAACTCTCTGGAAGTTACAAGCTTGATCATGAAAAATGCCATGGCCGCGGAGAGCACGGTGCCTAGGGCTATCCATACGGAACTAAAGTGGATGGGTCCGGCAAAGCGAACGTCCGAAAAACTCAACCTTACCGGATAAAGGAGAACGAATAGACCAAACGCGGCCGTTGCAATGCCAAGATAACGGCTGGTTCTCTGCTTTTTACCCATAGCCAGGAAGACCCCGCCGGAGAACAGGAAGAATATCCCGGAAAGGACAACAAAAGGCACTTCGGTAGAATAAAAACTATAGGGGAGTCCCAGACGGGCTAGGAGCATGCCGTAGAGGGTAAAGAGAGGGGGGATAATCCCTATCAGCTCTGGCTTTATTGACGTTTCAAAGCCCTCATGCTCCCCCAGATACCTTAAAACTCCATACATCAAAACGCCCGAGAAAAGGGAATAAAAGATTGCAACTCCTTCTTTATTTCCGGTGTAAAAGGCCACCTGCATTAGTATGAAAAAGACCCAGGCGGCCGACCATATAAGGAGGACCCTCATCCTGTGCGTTAGATACGTGCGTATAAGAACCGCGAGGGTTCCTAGCGCTATGATCAAACTTATAACTTGTCCAAACAGGACAATGGATTCTTCGTACATATGACCACCACTATAAGTTTGATATTGTAAAACTGACTAAAAAGCTTTCGTGGGCGGTACCTCCAGATATAGGCTGGTGTTTGAGTTTTGGGCGTCTGACCGTGCTTGAAATAAGGGAGAAAGACCTTAGGCTCTTCTTGAATCAGGGCTAAAATTTGAAAAATTCCTGCGCTACTAGCCGCTTTCCAGTATCATGACGGTGAACTTGGCGTCAAACGTTTCTGTAAGGAACTTTCCGGGAGATTTTGGCCATACTAGGTAATAAGTCTCCCTTTTTACGAGCCGCCTGTCCTCTGAAACCTCATACACATGGAGTTCGGCTACGGGGAGGAATATCAGAGGTCTGACTATGACAATATAGTTGAGCTTCTTGGGAAGTAACAGGCTCGCACTTAGCTCGGTATCGTAAATTCTGTAGATTTTCATAGGCCCAAACGACGGGACGCCGAGTTTTTCAAAGTCCTCCCTTGCAAACCCATACTCCGTCATCAGAGGTGAAGAAAGGACACACGAAGACGTATAACAACTCATTTTGTCAAACGGTGTGTGGAGGTACAGGTACTGGTCAAGAACCATAAAGCCCGAAAACGACGTTACCATAAAGGCCAGCAATATCAGAACCCCAAGTTCTTTTAGTTTGTATTGTTTTTTTCGTATATATTCGTAATACTTCCAGAACCACAACAGCAGCGCAACGGGTATCGTCATGTAATACAGAACAAAAAACGTACCGAACGTGACTGGATCGGTGGCGTGAGCGTAGTATACCATCTTGACCCTCCCCCCTATTGTTGTAAATTACAATGGTGTGGACTTTTAAAAACATTACTCACTACCGCACGTTATCGCAACGGGGGGAGCACTCATAATTCTCGCGAGGGTCTCTCCGTGAAATATACAATGTTTTGACACAGAAAGCCCGGTTCTCAAATAGCCAAACCACAGGATGCAAAGGACTATATACTCAAACCCCCAATTTCTTTTGGTGTTATCAAGTGAGATACGAAATTATTCAAAGGCCGAGTTTCAGCTTGGCTGAGGTGGAACTTGAAGATGGGGAGGCTATTAAAGCGGAGCCGGGTGCGATGGTTCACATGAGCCCGAACATAGAAGTGGAGACAAAGACGGGAGGAGTTTTCAAGGCCTTAAAAAGGTCAATGCTCGGAGGAGAGAGCATATTTGTGAACACTTTCAGGGCAAGAGGTGGCAAGGGCAGCATTGGTCTGGCACCGCCCTATATGGGGGACATAGAGGCTCTGGAGCTGAGGGGAACTATCTACGCTCAGAGCGGGGCGTTTTTGGCGAGTTCAGAAAACATTGAGATGGATACCAAGTTTGGCGGTGCAAAGACGTTCTTCTCAAGGGAAGGCCTGTTCCTGCTCAAGCTAAGAGGTGGGGGGACCGTGTTCCTCTCGAGCTTTGGGGGAATATACAAAAAAGAGCTCAGGAACGAAAGGTTCATTATAGATACCGGACACCTTGTGGCCTTCACGGAGGGTCTCGATTTCAATGTAAAGAAGATTGGGGGCCTAAAAAGCACACTTTTTGGCGGAGAAGGGCTTGTTGCGGAGTTCCACGGCACCGGGACGCTTTACATACAAACTAGGAGCATGGACAGCTTTGTTAGCTGGCTTGTCCCGTTCCTGCCAAAGTCCCGGAATTGAGTCTCTTACATTTTATTTTGAGGGCTTGCCATAAGAGGACGGCTAGTTTCGCAAAGACAACACTTTATAACCTTCGAGCGATAACTTCCAGTGGGTGATGGGATGTACCTGACTAAGGAGGAGGAGCTGGTTCTGGCTGGCGAGTACGGATACGCCCTTCAAAAGGCGATGGAGATACTTGTGGCCCTGGGAGAGATCTACGGTGCTGACAGGCTCATTCCGATTAAAAGCGCTCAGGTTGCGGGCGTTTCTTACAAGAACATCGGCGACGCTGGAATCGAGTTCCTGAAGGACTTCGCCGATGCCGGCGCAAAGGTCAGCATTTATACAACCTTAAATCCTGCTGGGATAGGCGATGAGGAGTTCATGGAGAAGCAGAGGGAAGTCCTGGAGCTCTACAGACAGATGGGGATTGAGGTAACCTCCACCTGCACTCCATACTACGGCGCGAACCTCCCGAAGTTCGGTGACCACCTTGCCTGGAGCGAGAGTTCCGCCGTTTCATTCGCGAACTCCATAATCGGGGCGAGAACCAACAGGGAGGGGGGACCTTCAAGTCTGGCCGCCGCGATAGTGGGCAAAACTCCCAACTACGGGCTCCACCTCGACGAAAACAGGAAGGCAACCGTTGTTGTGGACGTCGAGGCGGAAGTGGGGAGTTTCGTGGACTACGCGGCCCTGGGCTACCACCTTGGGAAAACCCTCGGTAACGACGTTCCTTACATCAAAGGCATTAAGCCCGAGATGACGGAGTACCTCAAGGAGATGGGGGCGGCGATGGCTGCGAGCGGCTCTATAGCCCTGTACCACGTGGAGGGTGAGACGCCGGAGTACGGGGATGCCATAGCCGATAAGCTCGAAACGATAACCGTTGAAAACTCTGACATCATGGCTGTTAGGGAGCTGTTCTCGGATGACTGGAGCGAGATAGACATGATTCTCATCGGCTGTCCCCACGCTTCACTGATGGAGATTAAGGAAATCGCCGAGCTCCTCAGGATGCGGGGGAAACCGCTCAAGACACCCCTCTTTATAACCGCGAGCCGGGCCGTTAAGGCACTGGCGGACTCTCTGGGCTACACCGAGGTCATAGAACGCTACAACGGCAGGATTATTCCGGACGCGTGCTTTGTTGTCTCGCCGGTAAAGGACTGGTACCGTGGGATAGCCACCAACAGCGGAAAGAGCGCCTTCTACTTCCGCTCCTTCGGGTTCAAGGTGAGGCTCGACGATGCGGAGAACCTCATAAAGGAGGCACCGTGAGGGTGATAAAATGAAGCTCAGGGGGAGGAAGATAGTCGGTGGAAAGGTGGAGGGAGAGCTGATAGTGTCGCAAAAGCCCCTCTCCTTCCTCGGCGGGGTGGATCCGGAAACCGGAATCGTCACCGATGCTGAGAGTGACATAAGGGGGCAGAGCATAGCGGGGAAGATACTCGCATTTCCGCGCGGAAAAGGGTCTACTGTAGGTTCTTACGTGATCTATGCCCTCAAGAAGAACGGGAAGGCTCCGAAGGCAATAATAGCCGGGGAGGCCGAGACGATAGTGGCGACCGGTGCGATAATAGCGGGCATCCCCATGATAGACGGCATAGACGTCTCCAGGCTCAGGACTGGAATGAGGGTCAGGGTGGACGGGGATGCCGGGGAAGTTGAAGTCATCGATTCTGACCAGTAGGGTTTTTAACCCTCGCTCCCCATTTTCACCGGAGGTAGCGATGGCAAGGGGAATATATGAATGCGTAAACTGCGGTCACAGAGAGGTGTTTGAATCAGGAGAGCCCCTTCTCGAGAAGGCATGCCCAAAATGCGGCTCGGACATGCTGCTTGTGGGGTTCGCAGAGGGGGAGGGGCAGGATAACGTCCCCCAGATTGAAGCTTTCGCGCCTCCAAAGCTCCCCCATGATGTCGAAGAGAAACTCCGGCAGTTCTACGCGCTGGAATTTGAGGGCGTGGACGGCAACCTTTTTATCTACGAGGTCAAGGAGATCATTGAAAACGACTTCGAGAGGGTCCTTAGAGAGCTTGAGGAGCTCGGTTACTGGGCGGCACTTAAAAAACGTGGAAAAAGAGTGCTCCTTTTTGTGTTCCCTGCCCAGGAAGTTAAGGAAAGCAACCCCTGGCTGCCCTGGGTTTTCCTGATTGCCACGATATTCACGACCTTCATGGCGGGGTATTATCAGGCCCTCCTCTATATCGAGTTCCTCGATATCTTCAACCTCCCCGGGCTGAGGAACCCCTATCTGATAGCGCTGTCTTTCTCCGTCAGCGTGATGGCCATCCTCGGAACCCACGAGATGGGGCACAAGATAGCTGCTGTTTATCACGGCGTCAAAGCGACAGTCCCTTACTTCATACCCTTCCCGAATATAATAGGGACGATGGGAGCCCTAATCAGGGTTAAATCCCCGATTCCGACGAGAAACGCTGCCATTGACCTCGGGGCAAGCGGGCCTATAGCGGGCTTTCTCGTGGCAATACCCGTCACCATAATTGGAATGAAGCTCTCTGTTGCAGTGCCCCAGGGTGCCATTCCCCCCACGGAAGGTGGCATAACCCTCGGGACCAACCTCTTCTTCTACCTTCTGGGCAAATACCTGTTTCCCATTCCGGATGGATACGTCCTCTATCTCCACCCTGTGGCCATGGCCGGCTGGGTGGGGATACTGGTGACTTTTCTGAACCTGATCCCCGCGGCTCAGCTGGATGGCGGTCATATAGCGAGGGCTTTCCTGAGCGAGAGAGCTCACAGGTACTTCACCATGGTTCTGGGCTTCCTCTTAATAGCCCTGGGCTTTCTGTGGGTTGGCTGGATGATATGGGCCGTGCTGATACTGTTTATGGGCTCCATGGGCAACCCGGGGGCTCTGGACGAGGTGAGCCCAATCTCAAAGAAGAGGATAGCACTTGCGGTGGCGGCCCTTGTGATATTCATCCTCTCGGCCACCCCAGTCCCCTTCAGCGCCTCCTGATGCCCTTTTCTTTCAGTATCTGCTCTATGTCGTAGTATATTGAATCGCGCGAAACCCCGAATGTTCTCGCAACCTCCGAGATGTTCAGGATCCTGGGGTTGTAGTTGAACGCTTCGAGGACCCTCTTCAGGAGGGCACGTCTTTCCGCTATCCCAAACTCTTCGAGGGTCTTTTTCTCTATCGGGGTGTTGTAGACCGCCACGGCAACCGCATAGGTCCTCCTTGTTACGGGGGTCACATACGTTCCCACCTGAAAGTCCACTATCTGAGCCGCTTCCGGAAGCTTTTTGTTGATGTTTTCAACGGCTTTTTTAAGGGCATCTTCCCGATTTTTCCCGTGAGAGTATTCCGTGATGATGCCTTTGCCCATATCCTTCTTGAAATCAATGGCGAGCGTTATGGAGAGGTTCATAAAGGCACCGAAGCTCAGGTCTATCTTGGATGAGGCTATGTAGCCCTTCTCATCTGATAGGTATTTTCTTGATTTTAATACAATGTTGGTTACACAATCTTCAATACTTGCGGAGTCATGTTGGATATTAATGAGCTTCATATGCTCACCCCTGTACTTTAGACAATATTGGGTACATTTCCGTTAAATTTGAGCAGAAATCTATATAAGCTTTTTTGGTTAATTTACATTTGAAGTAATCCTTCGGGGGTGATTGGAAATGAGGAGGAAGGCCCAGGGTGCCATTGAGTACCTGTTTATGATTGCAGCGGCCCTAGTGATAATCCTGATAGTCGTCAGGCAGCTCAGGAACAAGGGCAAGAGCGCTGGCAGCAGTGCTGACCTCAGCGCCAAGCAGAGCAAGGTTGAGATGATTGCTCAGAAGTACAACAGCACAGATCCCAACTGGTGGTCCAACCACGTGGACGATTACAATAAGTGCATCAAAGAGGGCAATATTACTGCATGCAACAATATTATATCCGAGTATCCGAACGACTGATTTCGTTCTGAGCCTCTTTTTACTTTTACATTGATGTTCTGGAGCGGATTTTTATGGGGAGAGCCCAGGGTGCCGTTGAGTACATGTTCATGATTGCAGCGGTGATGGTGGCCGTGCTGCTGGCCATTGGAATCCTTCATCATCCAACCACAGACCGCATAAAATCAACCAGCGGCTCCGCAGATTTCACCAGCATGCAGGCGGAGGTTGAGCTTATAGCCCAGAAGTACAACGACACCGCCTGGTGGAACACCTATGGGGACGCCTACAGGGCCTGCATGGAGGGCGATAAGAGTGCATGCGAGGAGGTTCTTAAAGAGTACCCGAAGGGTTGAAAATAGTTTTGGCTTTGGGGGACTTTTCGAGAAATGTTTATGAGTGTTTGCCCGTTAAATGTGTCTTAGGTGATACCAATGGGCTTCCTTTCCTTCGGCTCAAAAAAGGACAAGATAAAAAAGCTGATCGAGGAGGAGCGGTTCGACGAGGTCATGAAATCCGTGGTTAAGGACAAAAAGGCTTTCAGCGGGCTTTTAGAGCTTCTCGACGACCCGAGTCCGGGAATAGTGGGGGACGCACTGCTGATACTCACGAACGTCCTTGAGACGGACCCCGAGGCCGTGAAGGGGCACCTGTCGGAGGATTTATTCAAGAAACTGATGAGTCTGATAGAAAAAAAGAATCCCT
>JAGHBN010000175.1 GCA_021160985.1 Thermococcus sp. | reverse complement strand
CGTAGGCCTTTATCCTCGTCTCTTCACCGTATTCTACGTCAAGAACCTCGCCGATGGCGTTTATCAGGGCCATGACCTGGGGCACCTTTTCGGGCTCTTCCACGGTTATCTCAAAGGCCCCGTACTTCGGCAGGGTCAGCACCGTCTCCTCGAGTGCACTGTACAGCTCCTCAAGCTCCCCCAGCTTTGCGGATATAGATACTATTTCTGACACGTTTATTCCGCGCTCTTCAGTTATCTGTCTTATCTTTTCCGCCTTGTCGCGGACGTCTTCCTCGCTCGTCAGGTCTCTCTTGTTAAGCACGACTATCATCGGCTTATCGAGGGCCTTCAGCTCCCTGAGGACGTTTAGGGAGGCCAGGAACTTCCTCCTTATCTCCCCCCAGGGCTCGCTGGCATCGAGCACGAGGAGGACGATATCGGCCTTCACTATCTCCTCGAGGGTGGAGTGGAACGCCTCGACTATGAAGGGCGGCAGTCCGTCGATGAAGCCAACGGTATCGGTCACGAGAACCCTCTTCCCGCCGAGTTTGAAGCGCCTCGTCGTCGTGTCAAGTGTCGTGAACATCTGGTTTCTCGCCTCTATGTCCTCCCCTGCGAGGGCGTTGAGTAGCGTTGACTTCCCCGCGTTGGTGTAGCCGGCGAGAGCGATAAGGATAAAGCCGACCTCCTCACGGCGCTTCCGCTTTACCTCCCTGTCTGCCTTGACCTTCTCCAGCTCTTTCCGTATTCTTCCCATCCTGTACCTGATGTGCTTGAGGTACTCCTGGGTCTGGTACTCACCCATACCCTTGAAACCTGCCCTGTCGCCGAGTTTTATCCGCCTTATCGCTTCCTTCACGAGGGGAACCTCGTACTGGAGCGAGGCGAGTTCAACCTGAAGCTTGGCCTCCTTTGAGTGGGCCCTCTTTTCGAATATCTCGAGAACAAGTTGCCACTTGTCGATTATATCCACCCTCAGCTCTTTCCAGAGGTTGTACGCCTGGCTCGGGCTGAGCTTGTTGGCGAATACGACCCTGTCCGGCTGCAGCTCCCGAACCATCTCTTTTAGCTCCTCCAGCTTCCCCTTTCCGATGTTGTATTTCGGGTGCTCCTCCCTCTTCTGTTCGAGTATTGCCACTACCTCGTAGCCTGCACTACTCAGGAGCTCCTCAAACTCCTCGCGGCTGACCCTGTCCCTCCGCGATTTCCTTATGACGCCTATGGCCCTCATCGTGATAGCCTCGTTTTGTTCCATTTATATCCTTTTGGAGGTTCTCAATAGGGGTTTGAAAAAAGAGCAGGGGGCAAGTGCTCCGGTTTCCTTTGGCACCAAAAACGGAAAATTTCTCAGCTTTCGGTGAGCTTCAGTATTGCTTCCGCGAGGTCGCCGTTTGCCTCCTCCAGCGCCTTCTTTGCAGTATCATAGTCAACGCCAGCCTGCTCCATGACGAGCTTGATGTCATCCTCGGAGACCTTCACGATGGCCCTAACCTCCTCACTTCCGGGGACGATCTGGTAGCTCTTCTCACCCTGAGCGGTTATTACCGTGATTACGGGCTCTTTGAGGACTATCTCCTTGTTTTCCATCCTGATTATGACTTCCTCAACGCCCTCAAGCTCCTCCATCTTGATGCCCATCTGGCGCATGAGCTTCTTCATCTGCCTTGGGTTCATACCCATCATCTCTACCACCTGGGGAGAATTCTCCTCGGATTTTAAAAAGGTTGGCAAAGTTTTTAGGTGCCCTCTCAAATTATATTCGGTGGGAACATGGCTTACATCCCTCGAACCGTCCCCACGGACTCTCAAATTTTGTTTGGCTTTGTGGGAATAGCCGTTTTCTTCCTGGTGGCGTGGTTTATCTTCGATTGGATGACGAAGTATACCGAGAGGAAAAAGCGGGAGCTCGAGGAAGAACTTGAAGAGCTGGATGGAGCTGGAGAACTGTATTAATTCCCGGTTTGCAGAACTGCTTATTTCTGAGCCAATAAAATGTGGAAGAACTGGAAATGTGGTTTCCGGCCTCAGGCCTTCTCCTTCTCCTCGCCCAGGAAGTGGGAAGTCTCCTCGTTGGCCTTCATTATCTTTGCCCTGTACTCCTCGTACTTCCTTCTGGCCTCTTCCGCCTTCTCCTTCTCGCCGAGGTATTCATAAGCTTCTGCGACGTGCTTCCACCACATCGGGTCTTCTTCGGCCTCCTTAAGGCAGTACTCGAGGAACTTCTGGTAAGCCTCCCTCGCGAGGTCTTCCTTTCCAAGCTTCCTCGCTATGTTGCCGACGTCCTCCCAGAAGACGCCCTCCTCCTCGGCCTCCTTCTGGTAGTACTCGAGGGCCCTCTCCCAGGCTTCCCTGCCCTTCTCCTCGTTGCCCAGCTCCTCGTAGAGCTTCGCAACGTCCTCCCAGAACCACGGCTCCTCCTCGGCATAGCGCTCAAGGGCCTTAGCTGCCCTCTCCATGTCCCCGGCCTTCTTCCAGTACTCGTGGGCCTCCTTCAGGTAGTAGGTGTCCTTCTCCTTCTCGTAAAGGGCCTCGTATATCTCCGCGGCCTTCTCGTACTTGCCGGCCTTCTCGTAGGCCCAGGCGGCGCTCTCCATCCAGCTGAGCTTCTCGTACATCTCCGCAGCCTTCAGGTAGTTCCCGGCCTTCTCGTACTTTCTGGCCGCCGCCTTGTACCTGCCCATCTTTTCAAGCTTCTCGGCCGAGCGGAAGCGGTCGGCAAGGCTGAGATCAGGCTCGCTGATGTACCAGACCCCAAACAGAAGGGCCAGAACGAAGAACGCTATTATGCCTCCAACGATCTCCAGCTTCTGCCAGGTGACGCTCAGGTACGTCCCGTAGCCGCTTATTGCGGTGAGGATCGCCAGCACGGCACCGTACTTCCAGCTTTCGGCATAGAGCGTCAGCGCCGTGAAGAAGAGCAGCATCAGCGTGACTAGAAGGAAGCCGAGAGTAAGTATCACTTGGAGAAGCAGTTTCCATCCTCCGTACCAGACTATTCCAGCGGCTATCGCCACGACCACTATCAGGAAACCTATCAGGTATGCTTTGAGTTTGTCCATCCTTTCACCCCCTCAATCTCGAGCAGGAAGACCTTTTCGTCCAGTCTCGGGGTATAGTAACCGATGCCGTCGTGAGCAACGACGCGGTGACATGGAACAGCTATTGGGTAAGGGTTCCTCCTCATTGCCCCGCCTACGGCCCGCGGTGACGTGCCAAGAGCCCGGGCAAGGCTACCATACGTTATAACACTCCCTCTTTTAACGTTTTTCGTGAGCCACTCGTAAACCCTCTTTTCGAAGGTCGTTACACCCTCGAAGGACATCTCCGGCAGGATTTCGGTGTTGTCAACCCTGCCCACAATGAGGTCTCTGATGAGACGGGGATAGTCCGACCCTCCGCGTTCGGTGCTGATATCGACGCCCCTTTTCTTCAGAAACCCCGCAAGGCGGTCAAGGTTTTTTTCGAACTGCTCCATGTCCAGCGAGAAGGTTATTCCCTGGATTTTTTCGGAGTAAAACACGCCTATCCACACATCCCTGCCGGCTATCCGGAACCTCTCAACGCTCAGCATCTTTACACTCCTCCAGTCTTTTGACGGCCTTCCTTAGGGGCCCTATAATTGTATGAACCTCTCTGCCGTAGAGAAAGGACTTCCGGATGGCCCGGTTAAACACTTTGAGGAAAACCTCCCTCCTCTCGATGTCTTTGGGGTAATCGAGAACTTCGAGGAGTCTACTCCAAGTCCTCACGAGAACTTCCTTCTCAACATCCGTTGCGGGCTCCAAAGCTTTTGCCGATGGTTCAGGCCGCTCCTTTGATAGTTCGTACAGAATCACGGCGACGGCCTGTGCAAGGTTCATCACGGGGTAGGCATCGCTGGTGGGTATGGTGAGGATGACGTCGAGTCTCTCAAGTTCCTCATTCTTCAGACCTATGCTTTCTCTCCCAAAGAAGAGCCCGATCCTTCCGTCGTACCCTTTGAGGAGCTCCCTTAGCTCCCAGGGATACATTGGCGAACGGTGGGCCGAGAACCGTTTTCCGGGCTTTCCCGTTGTTCCGACCCTCAGATCGAATAGTTTGAGCGCTTCGCCAAACTCTTTGAGCGTGATGGCATTATCGAGGATTTCCTGTGCATGGACGGCGTAGCTGTAGCTCTCCTCGGTGATATTCGGGTTAATGAGGACTAACCTTGAGAATCCAAAGTTTTTCATTGTCCTTGCAACCATTCCTATGTTTGCCGGCCCCTCGGGCTCAACGAGCACCACCGAAATCATCGGTAGGCATTTAAGGATAGTTCCTTTAAATGGTTGTGGTGGTGTGATGAGGATTTACATCCTTGGAGCGGGGAGTATAGGTTCGCTTTTTGGAGCGCTTTTGGCGAGGGCAGAAAACGATGTAACCCTCATCGGGCGGGAAGAGCAGGTGAGTGCGGTAAAGGAAAACGGGCTCCACGTGTTTGGGGTTGAAGAGTTCACCGCGTATCCTGAGGCGAGTGTATACGCGCCTGAAGAGCCTCCGGAGCTTCTGATACTCGCCACCAAGTCCTATTCAACTAGGACTGCACTCGAATGCGCCCGCAGCTGCATAGGGCCCGAAACATGGATACTCAGTATTCAGAACGGGTTGGGCAACGAGGAGCTTGCCTTAAAAGTCACGCCAAACGTCATGGGTGGGATAACCACAAACGGGGCGATGCTGGTCGAGTGGGGGCGCGTGAAGTGGACCGGGAAGGGCGTTACCGTGATCGGGAAGTATCCTACGGGAAGAGACTCCTTCGTGGAAAAGGTGGCCGAAGTTTTCAGGTCTGCGGGTCTTGAAACGTCCGTTACGGAGCACGTTATCGGCTGGAAGTGGGCGAAGGCTATAGTTAACTCCGTCATCAACGGCCTTGGAACGGCTCTGGAGGTTAAAAACGGTGTTTTGAAAGATGTACCTGAGCTCGAGGGGATATCCGTGGATATAGCAAGAGAGGGCTGCATCGTGGCCCAGCAACTCGGCGTGGAGTTTGAAATTCACCCGCTTGAGCTCCTCTGGGATACCATAGAGCGGACGAGGGAGAACTACAACTCGACGCTCCAGGACATATGGAGGGGCAAGAGGACTGAGGTGGACTACATCCACGGAAAGATAGTGGAGTACGCCCGTTCTGTGGGTTTAGAAGCCCCCAGAAACGAGCTTTTGTGGGCCCTTATCAGGGCCAAGGAAAATCTAAATAAACCCGGGCGGTGAAGTATAGCTGGAGGGTCTAAGATGCCCATATTCGGAGGTAAAGAGAGCGGGGTTTTTGAGCTCATAGGCGAGCATCTTAAGGTCGTCAATGAGTCCCTTGTGGCCTTCCGGGAGCTGGTTACCGCTTACCTTGACGGCGACCTTGAGAGGGCGAGGGCATTTGAGAGGGAGGTTGACCAGCTGGAGAGCAAGGCCGACACCCTCAGAAGGAGTATAGAGATGATGCTCTACGAGGGGGCTTTTCTTCCGGCTAACAGGGGCGACTACGTGAGACTCAGTGAGCTGGTCGATCAGGTTGCCGACGCTGCGGAGAGCGCGACCCACACCCTGCTGCTGGCCAAGCCGAAGGTTCCAAAGGAGCTGAAGGACGAAATACTCGGGCTTGTGGAGGCGGCCATTGAGACATATGGGGTTCTCGTTCAGGCGGTAAATGCCATGAATTCGGACGTTGACAGGGCTATAGAGCTTGCCAAGGCGGTTGAGGATGCTGAAGAAAAGGCTGACGAGATTGAGTATGATGTTAAGGGCAAGGTTTTTGAGAGCGAGACTATCACGACGTATGCCAAGCTCATCTGGAATCAGGTACTGACGAAGGTGGGGGATATAGCCGACAGGGCCGAGGATGCCTCTGATCAGGTCATGCTCATGGCAATAAAAAGAAGGGGATGAGGTGGTGAAAATGGTGAAGGTTTTGGTTGCAGCGCCGCTGCACGAGAAGGCTATAGAGGTTTTGAAAAACGCGGGTTTTGAGATTGTTTATGAGGAGTATCCTGATGAGGCTCGCCTCCTGGAGCTCGTCGGCGACGTCGATGCCATAATCGTTAGGAGCAAGCCGAAGGTGACGAGGAAGGTCATCGAGGCGGCTCCGAAGCTCAAGGTCATTGGAAGGGCCGGCGTCGGCCTCGACAACATAGAGCTTGAGGCCGCCAAGGAGCGCGGGATAAAGGTCGTCAACAGCCCAGGAGCCAGCTCAAGGAGCGTTGCCGAACTCGCCGTTGCGCTCATGTTCAACGTGGCCAGGAAGGTCGCCTTCGCCGACAGGAAGATGCGCGAGGGTGTCTGGGCCAAGAAACAGTGCATGGGTATTGAGGTTGAAGGCAAGACCCTTGGAGTCGTCGGCTTTGGAAGGATAGGCTATGAGGTCGCCAAGATAGCGAAAGCCCTCGGCATGAACCTCCTCCTCTACGATCCGTACCCGAACGAGGAAAGGGCTAAGGAAGTCGGGGGAAAGTTCGTCAGCCTGGAGGAGCTCCTTAAGGAGAGCGACGTTGTAACTCTGCACGTCCCGCTCATAGATGCCACCTACCACCTCATCAACGAGGAGAGGCTTAAGCTCATGAAGCCGACGGCGATACTCATCAACGCCGCCCGCGGTGCTGTTGTCGACACAGAGGCCCTCGTCAAGGCCCTCCAGGAGGGCTGGATTGCCGGTGCCGGCCTCGATGTCTTTGAGGAGGAGCCTCTGCCGGCGGACCACCCGCTCACCAAGCTCGACAACGTCGTCCTGACCCCGCACATTGGAGCTTCCACCGTTGAGGCCCAGATGCGTGCAGGTGTCCAGGTCGCCGAGCAGATCGTCGAGGTTCTCAAGGGCTGATGCCCTTCCTTCCCCTTTAGTTCATCTTCGGTTCTCGCAGACCTTTACCATCATACTGGCAAAGTTTACCGGAAAAGTTTACCAGTATGGTGGTATGATTTCGACGGGAAATTTGCCAGTATAGTGGTAAGCTTTATAGGAAGTTTGGACTAGTTTGTCCTATGAACGTTGAGGAGCTTAAGAGGGTGCTGGCTGATCAGTGGGAGACCCTAAAGGAGAAGCTTGAGCGGGAGAACATCGTCGGGAGGGAGCTGAAGGAGAGGATCTTGGTTAATTTTGCTCCAACAGCCCACATAATAACCGGCCCAAGGCGCTCCGGAAAGTCCGTTCTCTCCGCTACTCTCCGAAGGAAACCGCTTTATGTGAACTTTGAAGATCCTGCGATGGCAGGGTTTAAAATTGAGGACTACGGGTTGCTCCTCAGCGCCGGCTATGAACTCTTCGGTGAGTTTGACTACATCGTTCTCGACGAAGTTCAGGAAGTGGAGGGCTGGGAGAAGATGGTCTCCGTTCTGAGGGAAAGATACCCCACCGTTGTCACGGGGACCAACGCCCGGCTGCTCTCGCGGGAGTTCTCGACGTATCTTACCGGTCGATACCTGAGCTACACTCTCCTGCCGTTTTCGTTCAGGGAATTCCTGGCTTACCGGGAGATCAGCCCGGAAGTAAGAACGACTCGAGATGAAGCCAGGATGAAGAGGGCACTGCGGGAGTACATCGAGCACGGCGGCTTCCCGGAGGCGCTGCGCTTCGGTAGGGAGTACCTCATAAATCTCTACAACGACATAATTACGAGGGACGTTATAGTTCGCTATGGAGTTAGGAACGTCCGGGAGCTGAAGGAAGTGGCATTCTACCTCTTCTCGAACTTTGCGGGCAGGTGCACCTACAACAAAACAAAAAATACGCTTGGAATAGGTAACGTTGGGACAGTTAAGAAGTATGTTGAATATTTACAGTCCACCTACCTGATATTCGAGCTTCCAAAGTTTTCCTTTAAGCCCAAGGAAATCGTGAGGGGTGATAAAAAGGTCTATACAGTGGATACGGGGATGCTCAACGCTGTGCTGCCCAGAGTCTCCAAAAATATGGACAGGCTCATGGAAAATGCAGTTTTTCTTGAACTTCTAAGGCTCAAACATTACTGGAGGCAGGGACTTGAGCTTTACTACTACAGGGACACCAAAGGCGAGGTGGACTTTGTCGTGAGGGATAAAGGAGAGACCGAACTTATACAGGTTACGTATGCCTCAAGTGAGGAGGAAGTAGCTTCACGGGAGGTGGAGAACCTTTTTAGGGTTATGAAACTGTTTGGTGTGAAGAGGGGGACGCTGGTGACGTGGGACTACTCGGGGAAAATACGGAGAGACAACCTTGTGATTAGGGCTGTGCCCCTGTGGAAGTGGCTTTTAAATTCTCGCGTCAATCTTTTTAACCCTCGACATCCATCTTAGACAGGTGAGTGCCGATTGCTTGTCGATGCCATCGTCGAGGCGATAAGGCTGGCCGTTACGAGGATTCCCGACGATGTTGTTTCTGCCCTTAGTGAAGCCCACGCCAGGGAGGATAACGAGGTAGCGCGCTTCAACCTTGAGAACATCCTGCGGGCGATGGAGATTGGAAAGGATGGTTTGGTACCCGTCTGCCAGGACACGGGCACGGTGACCTTCTTCGTCGAGGCAGGCGTTGGGAGCCCGTTTCTCGGCGAGGTTAAAGGCTGGCTCGTCGAGGCGACGAAGCGGGCCACTGAGGAAATCCCGCTCAGACCCAACGCCGTTGACGTCCTAATCGGAAGGAACTCTGGGAACAACACGGGCAAAGGCGTCCCGGTAATCCACTGGGAGCTCGTCCAAGGGGATGCTATAAGGATAGCAGTCCTCCCCAAGGGCGGCGGTAGCGAGAACTGCTCCGCCCTGGCCATGCTCACCCCATCAGAGGGGTGGGACGGTGTGAAGCGCTTCGTCGTCGAGCGCGTGAAGGAATGCGGGGGGAAGCCATGCCCGCCCGTAATCCTGGGCATAGGTGTCGGTGGCGGCGCCGACTACTCCCTTCTGCTGGCAAAGAAGGCCCTGCTGAGGAGAGTAGGGGAGAGAAACCCTGAGAGGAGAATAGCAAAAATCGAGGAGGAGGTTCTGGAGGAAATCAACGCCCTCGGAATCGGCCCGATGGGGATGGGTGGCAAGACAACCGCCTTGGACGTAAAGATAGAGGTCGCCCACAGGCACCCTGCGAGCTTCCCGGTGGCTCTTGTTTTCCAGTGCTGGGCCAACAGGAGGGCCTTTGTTGAGATAAAGCCTGATGGGGGGGTGGAAGTGTGGCAGTGAAGCTCAGAACCCCTCTTAGCGAGGCAGACGTTCTGGGCCTTAAGGCGGGGGAGGTAGTCTACCTCTCCGGCAGGATCTACACGGCGAGGGACTCCGCCCACAGGAAAATCCTGAGCCTTCCCTCGGAGGAACTCCCCTTTGACCCGGAGGGTGCGGTAATCTATCACTGCGGGCCCGTCGTGAGGAAAACGGAGATGGGCTACGAGATAGTCTCTGCCGGGCCCACGACCAGCGCGAGGATGAACCGCTACCTCGACGGGATTCTGAGGCTGGGCGTCAGGGGGATAATAGGAAAAGGCGGCATGGACGTCGAACCCTTCAAAAGAAGGGCCGTCTATTTCGCCTTCACGGGAGGGGCGGGCTCACTCGCGGCAAAGAGCATAAAGCGCGTTGAGGCCGTCCACTGGCTGGAGGAGCTGGGGGTTCCGGAGGCGGTGTGGGTCCTTGAGGTCAGAGACTTCCCGCTCATCGTTGCGATAGACGCCTATGGGAACTCGCTCTACCGGTAGCGCTTTCGCTCTTCATTTATGGGGGCTATGAAGCGTGAATAGAACTCCCTCAGCCTCCTTGTGTGCTCCTCCACTTCTTTTCTGCTGAGCTTTATCCTAGCGACTCCTTCCTTGACGGCCATCTCTGCCACGGCGCCGGCCTCGCGCGGGAAGACCTCCGGGTGGAGGGGTGAGGGGATTATCTCCTCCTCGCTCGGCTCCTCAATGACCGAGGCAATGGCCTCGGCAGCCGCTATGTTCATACCGAGCGTTATCTCTCTCGCGCGGACGTCGAGGGCGCCCCTGAATATTCCGGGAAATCCAAGGACGTTGTTGATCTGGTTTGGCAGGTCGCTCCTCCCCGTCGCGACTATCCTCGCCCCGGCTTTTTTCGCGTCCTCTGGCATTATCTCCGGGACCGGGTTGGCCATCGCGAAGACTATGGCATCGTCAGCCATTGCCGAGACCATCCTGGGAGTCACTATTCCGCCGGCACTGACTCCAATGAAGACGTCAGCCCCATCCATGGCCCTTGCGAGGTCTCCTTCTATGCCGTGGACATTGAAGGCCGCTATCTCGCGTTTGTACGGGTTGAGGTCACCCCTTCCGGCGTGGATTATCCCCCGCCTGTCAACGGCGACGATTTCCCTCACTCCCACGTGGTGCAGGAGCTTGGCTATCGCTATCCCCGCGGCCCCGGCACCGCTTATAGCGACCTTTATCTCGCCGAACTTTTTCCCGACGACCTTCAGCGCGTTTATCAGCCCGGCGAGGGTGACGACTGCAGTTCCATGCTGGTCATCATGAAACACAGGGATGTCCAGCTCCCCCTTCAGGCGGTTTTCTATCTCAAAACACCTCGGCGCGCTTATATCCTCAAGGTTTATCCCGCCGAAGCCCCTGGAGATGAGCTTTACAGTTTCTACGATTTTATCGACGTTCTCCGTGTCTATGAGAATCGGGAAGGCGTCCACACCGGCGAGGGCCTTGAAGAGAACGGCCTTGCCCTCCATGACAGGCATCCCGGCCAGAACCCCGATGTTGCCGAGGCCGAGAACTGCTGAACCGTCGGTAACAACGGCCACTGTATTCGGGATTATTGTGTAATCACCTGGATCGGCTCCCTTTTCTATCTCCCTGCACGGCTCAGCTACGCCCGGCGTGTATGCCATGCTCAGGTCTTCCCTGTTCCTCAGGGGCACCTTGGGTATGACCTCTATCTTCCCGTTACCCGGGAAATTGTTCCTGTGAAACTCGAGGGAGTTCATGTAATCACCGCCTGGGTTAGCATGGGAAAGTTAAAAATACTTTCTTTTTTTGGGGTGTTTGACACGGGGATTTCATGCGAAGGGCATTCTTGGGACTTGGGTGGAACTACCAAAAGCTTTTAAAGCCGGGGGGAGTTCACTATAACCGGAAGTGGGCCGGTAGCTCAGCCTGGTATGAGCGCCGCCCTCGCAAGGCGGAGGCCGCGGGTTCAAATCCCGCCCGGTCCACCACATTTCTTCGGCCGAAAACGATTTTCACTCCGGCATTGCAGTTTCTGCCAGGTGGTTCAATGGGTGCTCATCTGGAGGAAGTTAAGAGGCCCTTGTGAATGTTTCAAGGCTCTCTCATGGAAGTCCTGAGCTATGCTGTTAACGGAAACTGCTTTAAGTCCAGAAGTCGTTCTATACGGGGTGGTTTCATGGAGTTTGAGCTCTTGAAAAAGCTCGTTTCCATTCGCTCTCCCTTCGGGAATGAAAATGAAATCTCAAACTTTATAGCGTCCTTCCTTGAGGAGAGGGGCTTCGACGTTGAACTGCTCCCGGTGGAGGGATTTGGGGACGACGTCATGGCGAGGCTCCCAGGAAAGGGGGTTACGGTGGTTCTAAACGGTCACATGGACACGGTAAACCTCTCATCTGGCTGGAGGAGGAACCCATGGGGCGAGCTCGATGGCGACAGATTTTACGGCCTCGGCAGTGCCGACATGAAGGCTGGCCTTGCGGCGCTGATCGCGGCCTTCGTGGAAATGGGCGAACTTCCCAAACGTGAGAGGCCCGAGATTATCTTCACGGCCGTCAGCGATGAGGAGGGCTACTCCAGAGGGGCCTGGGAGCTGATAAAGAGCGGAAAGCTGGATGGGGCGGATCTCGTCCTCCTCGCCGAGCCGACGAATGAGAAATTAATGCTCGGTGCGAGGGGCAGGTTCGTGGTGGAGGTTGAGGTAATCGGGAAGAAAGCCCATGCCGCCCGGCCGGAGTTTGGAATAAATGCTGTGGAAGAGGTGGGAAAACTCGTCGGAAACCTGGACAGAATACGCCTCTGCTCCCATGCTAAACTGGGGAAGGGTTCGTACTGCACCCTCCACGTCGAGGGCTCCGCCGACGGACTGAGCGTTCCCGACCGCGCCAGGGCGATAATAGACAGGCACACCGTTGCTGGCGAGGACTGGGAGAGGGTTCGGAGCGAGCTCCTCACTCTCTCGGAAAAGCTGAAACTGAAGGGGGAGGTCAGAGTCTCAAAGTTCGCGCGCCCTACTCCTGAGATGCTCCCCTACGTCGTGAGGGAAAACACCCGTTTTGTTCGGCTGTTCCGGAAGGTCTGCGCGGAGACCTTGGGAAAGCCCCCTGAGGTAACCTACGGGAGGAGCGTGGGTGACTTCAACTACTTCGCGACGTACTTGGGGAAGCCCACGATCGTCTTTGGGCCGGTGGGCGGCAACTGGCACGCTCGCGACGAGTGGGTCAGCGTTTCGTCGGTTAGAGGGGTGAAGGAGACCTACCTGACGTTCCTGAAGTCCCTCGTGTAGCCTCAGGAAAGCCGGTCTCATCACCGCTCAGGGCAGGGAGTTCTCGTCATCGGCGAGAAGACTTTTAAGTCCCGCCTTTTAATCCCTCTCATGTTTGCGCTCATAGTGAGGGCAAGGAAAGATGCGAAAGCCCTCCAGTACATCAGTGGGAGAAACTACGGCGGTTTTCTCAGAGTTGAGAGCCTCGGCGGGGGCAGGAGGGCGGAGGAGGTTCTCAGAAACCTTGAAGAAATCCTTGAGAGGCCGTACGTCCCGATTCTCCTCCTCGGCGAGAAGGAAAAGGAGCTTATGGAGGGACTTATACCAGTTCTGGAGGAGTCAGGGAAGCCCTTCTATGCGAGACTGCTGAGGACAAAACAGGTCAGGAACATGCGCGTCGACGAGCTTTACTCCCACATCGAGGAGATAAAGGCGCGCTTCAGGCTTGGAATCGAGTGGGATGGAACTTACGCGCTCAACCCGGAGAACCCATTCGGTATCGAGCTCAACCCAGACTACGACATCTATCTGGCCCTCGGCGACGGGTTCAGAGGGGCCATGCGCTCACTGCTCGGCGTCGAGCTCGGCGAGAACTCCCTCGTCCTGAGGAAGACGATGAACCAGGAGGTCTACTTCTCTGGCCCAAACAAGGTAGCGGAAGTCAGCAAGAAGCTCGGCGCGCCGACGGAGGTGCTCTGGCGCTGTCCCTGCGTTGAGGACGTTCCCCTTGAGGGGCTGATAGAAGCCAACAGACCTTATATCGAGGCTTTCGCCGGCGCTTCAAAGGCCTTTCTGGAGTCCTTCAGGGACTACGACATAGTCGTTCCGTGGAGCGGGGGCAAGGACTCCACCGCGGCGCTTATCCTCGCGAAGGAGGCCTTCGATGAGGTCACTGCGGTCTACGTGAGGATGGAGTACGAGATGCCGGAGACCGAGGAATACATTGAGACGCTCGCCAAAAAGCTTGGCGTAAACCTCGTCCGCGTTGACGTCCCGATGCCGATAGACAAGTACGGGATGCCGACGCACAGCAACCGGTGGTGCACAAGGAAGAAGGTTGAAGCCCTCTATTCCGTCGTTTCGGAGTTTGAGAGGCCCATCCTCCTGGTGGGGAACAGGGACGGCGAGAGCGCGAGGAGAAGGCTTAAGCCCCCCGTTGTCGAGCGCAGAACACCCTTCGGGCCCATCCTTGAGGTGATGCCCATAAAGTTCTGGAGCGGGTTCATGGTTCAGCTCTTCATCTTGATGAGGGGCTTTGAATTGCATCCCCTCTACTACGAAGGGTTCTACCGCCTCGGGTGCACGGTCTGCCCGAGCCTAGCGGAGTGGGAAGTCGAGCTGTTAAAGAAGAGGGGAGTAAAGGCCCTGCCGGGCTAAATCTTCTTTCCAAGACCAAACCCTAGGAGGAAGGCCAGGATCGCAAAGATTGCTCCCAGTGCAAGCCCCCCCGTGGAACCGCTCGTCCCTCCCGTTGACTCCTCTGGGCCAGCGGGACTGCTGGTGCTTGTTGTGGGAAGGGGCAGCGGTGGAACGCTCTCGGTGGTGTTCTCCGCAGGTAGGTTCGGTTTTTCGCTGCTCAAAAACAGGCCGGCGGTTTCCCTTGCGTACTGGTAGAATATCATGGCCGTCTGGAGGTCCTGGATGTTTTGGTTCTCTCGGGCGCTCTTCTCGTAGCTCTGGGCAAACTCGTAGTAGGCCATCCCCAGGAGGGGTTCCACACCGCTAGCCTGCGCAATGCCTATCGCGGTTTTTGCGCTATCCTTCATCCTTGCGAGCTTGTCCTCCAGAACCGTCCAGTTGTCTATCCCGAGGGTGTCGAGAAAAACCTGCCCCTGGACGCGTGCCTCCATCGCCGTGAAGAGTGCGGCAGAGTATTTTCCATCTTCGTAGTACTGTTCGGCCTGGTTTATGATCTGGGTAAGCTCTCCGGCGGTATCTCCGTACATTGACTCTATGTAGGTCGCTATGAGGCTTGATTCGTCTATGTAGTCCCTCGCCGTTGTCCTGACGAGCTCAGTGCTGATAACGCTCCCACCGGCAAACCTCTTCCCGAGATTGGCCCAGAATATGGCTGTTTTTGCCCTCTCGTAAGCATAGGCGGCCTCTCCTATTGCATCCCAGTAGGCCTGACTGTAGTAGTATTTCCAGGCGTTTTTAAGGGCGGCCTTGGCCTGTTCGACCCTCTCCTGTGCGGCCGCAACGGCCTGGAGCATCGTGATGCCCCTTATTGTAATTGAGACTTCCTTTTCTGAGTAGTTTATTTCGGAGTTGACCATCTGGAGGAGCCCCTCAACGTCTTCCACAGTGTCTGCTGTAAGATACCACTCCACGTGCCTTATCATAATCCTCGCCTGGAAGTTCTTGCTGAGCGCCGTGTAGTACATGCCCTCATCAATGGCCTCCTTGGAGAGGTTCAGGTCAAGTTCTGCCTGTTCCAGGGCCTGTTTGAGCGTTATGTAAGTCGTGTAATCTACGTTGCTTTCTTTTAGCTCTTTCAGAACTTTCTGGTAGTAGGAAGAGGTGTTCTCGTAGTCCCTCAAGGCGTCCTCTTTCAGGAAGGAGGTGTCTATGTTCACATGGCTTGGGGCCTGGGGCTTTGGCAGCTGGTGTCCCGTGAAGTAGTAGACCGCCTGATATATGTCGACAACCTCGACGACCTGGAGTCCCCACCTCTCCTTGGCGTATTCGACGACGTCTACCTTTTCCGTCTTGCTGTGTATCTCAACTATCCCACCGATTTCCTTTTTCTCGGTTTGCTGGACGTACTGGATCCTCTGCCCCCGGGGTATCAGGAAGAGCTTTACCCCTGCATCGTGTGCAGCGGCTGCCTTCTCCAGAATGCCTCCAACGGGCCCGATCGTTCCGTCCGGGTTTATCATCCCGGTCATCATGACCTCTGAGTTAACGCCCCACCCCTTGAGGGCCGCTATTATTCCAACGGTCATTGTGGCTCCCGCTGAGGGCCCACCTATGATTGGGGAATCCGCCTTTACATGGATGAAAACGTCGTACTTGCTCATATCGATGCCGGTCACCTTTCCCGCAACCTGGGCGGCAAGCCTCGCACTTGCCTGCATGTCCACTTCTGCCAGCGGCCAGGTCTCCACGTATACATGGCCGCTCCCCGGGGCAACCGTTATGACGAAGTCCGTGACAACTCCGACCAGCTCTCCGCTTGCAGTCCTCGAAACCGCTGGTGCCTTCATGACGACCGTGTGCTTCTCATTTTGACACTGTGCGGTCGTTGCTGGCAACGGGAGCAGGAGGATGAGGAGCAAAAGCACCGCTGTGATTTTCTTTTTCATCTTTCACCACCGCTATTTCGTTTTTTGAAAATTAATAAAGGGTTTGTGGTGCAACTCTCTAACGTCTCCAGAGGGCCAGAACGAGGAGAATCAAGAATACTGCCTCGAGTCCTCCAATTGCTAACCCCACGTCCCTCTCCACACGTTCCGTCAGCTGCAGCAGTTCAACCCCTTTTTTAACAGCCAGCAGCAGGAACGCCATGAGCAGGTACAGTGCTGGTCTCAAATGGCTCTTTTTGTAAGCTACGAATGAAACTTTAGCGAGGATCAGGGATAGTACCACCGCTATGAGCGCGAGGGTTATTTCCATGCTCATCATTTCTCATCACCTATCCCGGTCAGGAGATCTATGAGCCTGTCTGCAAGGTTCTCCCATATGCTTGGTCTGTATTCCTTGATTATCCGCGCTATGGTCTCAGGGTCGTAGTTCAGGTGATATATCACGCTTTTTCCTCTTTCCTCTGTCTTCACGATTCCCAACTTTTTCAGTTCGCCCATGTGATAACTTACGGTTGGTTGGCTGAGGCCGAGGGAGGTTGCTATTTCGCCCTGGGAGAGGGGGCCCCTCATCAGGAGCAGGAGGATTCTTCTCCGGGTGTCTGTCGATATTGCTATGAGGAGCCTCTGCGCATTCTCTTCAAAGCCCTTGGGGAACAAATACCGTCTTTTCCCGATTCTCCTGGAAAACACGATGCCCTCCTTTTCCAGTCTTCGTAGGTGATACTGTAGGTCCCCTATACCTATCTCCAGCTCTCTAGCAAGTTGTCTGAAGGTTATCCCCGGTTTATTCCGTATGACCTCGAGGACTTCATTACGCCTCTCCATTTTTGACCCTTAAACCCTGTGGTTCATCCCTCTATGGAGTATCGTTCCCTTTTTATTTCCACCGGTTTTTGCTTCTCACACTCATCTTTTTACTTTTCTTCCCATTTTTGTTTGCGTTTTTACATTTTGGGGCCTAGGTATGATGTGGGGGAGTATCTTTTTATAATAAAATGCCTTAAACCTTGTGGGTGTTAATTGTGGGGCGTGGGGTAGGTAAGGTACTCGATGGACTTTTTCCTGGAGAGACTGTTCTGGTAGAATATAAAGCGTACTCGTCCCCCGAGCTTCTGCTGGCACTGCTCCAGAACTATTCCTTTGTTAAGGGCAGAAGCTTGCTTGTGGATGACGTGGTCGACACGTTCCCCGAGTACATAATGCGCCTCAAGCTGATGGGGTTTGACGTTGAAGGGCTACTGCACGCATCGGTCATTAAGATAGGCGGTTCCAGTGAAGTTGGAAATGTAAAGGGAATGCTGGATGTTGACAAGTACCGGCTCGACTTCAAGTATTACGACGCCATCTATAAGAACCTTGACTTGGGGGAGACCATTATAAACCCCGTTCTCGGGATTTACAGGCTGTTTGGCCTCTTCAACAGACGCGAGCTTATGAGGCTGCTCCGGAACATAGCGGGCTTCGTCGGCAGGGGGAGCAGGGTAGCCTTCTATTTCATGAACGAGGATGCGGTGAAGGAGCTCTCCCCAGAGATGTTGCCTTTCTTGGAGGAGATTTCGAGCAGCATATTCCGGTGGGGAAGGGAGGGAATAAACTACAGGCTGGATGTCCTAAAAGCCTGTGATGAAAGCATAATCGGAACCAGCGTCGTCATGGAAATGGGGGAAATACGGGAAGGAAAGCTCTGACTCAAATCTGTTCGAGAAGTTTCTTCCTCTTTTCTTCGTACTCCTCCGGTGATATAACTCCCATGTCGTAGAGTTCTTTAAGCTTCTTGAGCTGTTCGAGAGGATCCTCTTCCTTTTTGGTGGAGGGATGATGGATGAGTGTCCCTGCAGGCGCGGTTCTCGTTACGAACTCCTTGGGCTTCTTTAACACCCATGTTTCGTTCGTCAGTTTCTTTTTGACGTCTATCGAGACGGGCTCCACCGCTATTGCATTGAGAGCATCTTTTATTGCACTGATTGCCTTTCTGGCTTCCTTCTTGTTCATCCAGCCCAGTTTGAGGGTTATGTTCTCCTCCCCTTCGATTATAAACTCGGAGCTCATGACACCGAGCTTAACCGTTACCTGCTCCAGCTTCTGATACGGAATCGCCTTGAGATCGTACCTGCCGAGAACCTTCTCGTCGAGGTAGATTATCCTCCTGTCGGTCACGAGGAGCCACTTCGGCTTCTCGAGGCTTATCTTCTTCTTGATGGCAAACAGAACCTCTTCGTCCGGCTCGAGGTGCCTAATCACAGATTTTGGAAGCTCAGGGTTTTCTATAGCGCCCATATCTTTACACCTAATCTCTCCCTTTAGGGTTCACCCTATATCACACTTTCCATATCCATACGTAGGAGTTATTAACATCCTTTACAATCTTTACCCGGTGAGATGATGGACTTCGATAATAAACCTCTCATAGGCATGGTTCATCTCAAACCCCTCCCCGGCTCATACCTCTACGACGGGGACTTTGAGGCTGTCATTGAAGCCGCCATCAGAGATGCCCGGACTCTGGAGAAGGCGGGCTTCGATGCGATAATGGTCGAGAACTTTGGCGATGTCCCGTTCCCGAAGTACGTGGACAAGACGACCGTTGCCGCTTTTACTGCCGTCGCAAAAGCAGTCCGCGACGAGGTAAGCGTCCCGCTCGGCATCAACGTCCTGAGGAACGACGGCATAGCGGCCTACTCCATAGCTTACGCCGTAAGGGCCGACTTCATAAGGGTGAACGTCCTGAGCGGCGTCGCCTACACAGACCAGGGCGTCATAGAGGGCATCGCCCACGAGCTTGCTAAGCTCAGAAAGCTCCTCCCGAGCAAAATCAAGGTCTTTGCCGATGTGCACGTAAAGCACGCGGTTCACTTCTTCGCCTTCGAGGACGCGGTAAGGGACACCGTCGAGCGCGGTCTCGCCGATGCAATCGTCGTCAGCGGCAGGGCCACCGGAAAGCCCGTTGATGTGGAAAAACTGGCACTTGCGAAGAGGATCTCGCAGGTTCCAGTTCTGGTGGGGTCCGGCACCTCCTACGACAACCTTCCGGAGCTCTGGGAGCACGCCGACGGCTTCATCGTCGGCACGTGGATAAAGCGTGATGGTAAGGTCGAAAACGAGGTCTCGCTTGAGAGGGCGAAGAAGCTGATGAAGCTGGCGAATAAACTTCGGGAAGGGTGATTTCGTCTGCCGTTTTCCTGAATTTTCTTTTCCGAAAGGCTTATTACCCAGAAATGCGTAACTGGCTAAATCGAACCCGCTCCCGCTTTTCTTTTCCGCGAGAGGGGTTTGATGTTATGATGGTTGCTAACTGTGTGGAGGTGATAAAAATGGGTATCATAAAAAAACTCGTCGTTGGCTTCTTCCTGCTCCTCTTCCTAGGAATTGCGGCAATCTTTGGAATGCAGTACTATTACGATACAGCCTATGACAAGGTTCCTGTGGAGGTCAAGACCGAGACGGTGAGCGGTGATGTTTTCTACCTCAGCCACGTGCTTGAGCCGGGAACGTACAAGATAACCGCCGAGGGCGAGGGGACGGTCGAGAAGATAATTATACTCGACGAGAGCGGCAACGTCCTGACCGAATCGGAAACGGATAATATGATATACGGCTCAACCCAGCCGTTCCAGGTCAGGATTGACTACAAGGCCCCCGTCGGTGTTGATTCGTACGGGGTTAAAATCGAGATTTACAGACTCGTGGAAAAGTGAGGTGGAAAAATGAAAAAACTCGTCTTTGCCCTGTTTGCGGTGGCCCTATTGGTCATCGCGGCCGGCTGTGAAAACCCGGACACGAACGTGAAAACGGAGAAGACCCTCACGATAAACGATGTAACGGTGCACTACTCCGACGACGTGTCCCTCTCGAAGGCCAAAGCGGTCCTGAACTTTGTAAG
The DNA here is from genome assembly GCA_021160985.1 of Thermococcus sp. Lineage (GTDB taxonomy): Archaea > Methanobacteriota_B > Thermococci > Thermococcales > Thermococcaceae > Thermococcus. The sequence continues at coordinate 1,905 of JAGHBN010000175.1, read as the reverse complement.
GGACAACTTTCAGATAAACGGGAAAACGGACGTTTACGTCTCTAAGAGCGGGGATTCCTACACGGTCGAGGTGACGACCCCCTACGCCAGTGCAAGCGACATTGACGGGAGAACGGCTTTCTACGTGAAGGTAATGGCGTCGAAAATGTCGCAGGACGTTTTTAACGGGGCAAAACTTACGCTGAAACTCCTGAACGGCGATGAAAAGGAGGTCTTCTCGGCGGAGAGCAAGTACGCCTACATCGAGTCGAACGGCATAACCGTCTGGTACTCCGGCGTTAGTGTAGATGATGCCCAGAAGGTTCTCGACTACGCGGTTTCCTTCGCCGGAAGCGGTCCGTGGGACATCTTCATAGACGGGAGCAATCCCTACAGGATAAGCGCCATGAGCTCCTTCGAGAGCGGGGATGAGATAGGGGACGCCGAGAACGCCTACAGGGGGATGGCGTCGGAACTGTCTCAGGAACTCGGTGGAAACGTGGTCATCTACGTGCTGAACCCCGAGGGGGAGGAGATAGCGTCCTTCAACAGCTGAAACCGGCATATCGAGAGGCTCCCTTAGGGCTCCTCTCCTTCTATTTTCCATTCCATACTACTGAATTCCCGGATTATGCGCTCCATTCTCTCCTCTTCCGTCTCCCTGCACGGTAGCCGAAGTAGACGCCTCCCCTGTAGTTATATACGTCTGTTGGGCGGTGGGTATATAAGTGATGGCGCCTTAGGTGATTTAGGAGGACGGTTCTTTCGCCCTTTCTAAGTCTGGAGATGGTTCCTATGGAGAATGTACTTTACGTTGTGCCCAGAGTGTCTTATAAGAAGGGTTTTCTGAGCTCGGCGGCGGTCAACCTCGTGATAACGAATGAGAGGGTCATAGCGGCCCACATCACGAAGGAAACGATAGCAAAGGGAAAGGAGGAGGCCAGCGGCATCACCGGCTACCTGGCTGGCGTCGCCTCCGGCTACAGCGAGAGGTACTACGAGATGGAGCCGAGCGAGATACTGGAGGAGTCGGAGGAGAACTTCGTCATCCCGATGGCTGACATCAGGGAGGTCAAGCTCAAAACCGGGGACTACGATGGCGGAAAGATGGACGAGCTGGAGATAAAGGGGCGCAAAAACATCAACTTCAAGGCCAACCCCGGGTCAATGAGCGTGAAGAAGATCAAGGAGGCCTTCAAAGCGGCCGGCATCAAGGTGAAGGGTGGCGGCTTCTTCAGCATCTGAGCGGAAAAATTATATTTCCCGCGTCCGAACACCTCCCATAATTCTCACGGGTGGTGCTCATGGGGAAGTACTTCGGAACCAGCGGTATCAGGGAGGTCGTCAACGATAAGCTGACGCCGGAGCTGGCTTTGAAGGTCGGAAAGGCGCTTGGAACGTACCTCGGCGGCGGCACGGTGGTGGTCGGTAAGGACACGAGGACGAGCGGTGAGACCCTCAAGCGGGCTGTAATAAGCGGGCTTCTCTCTGCGGGCGTTGACGTCATAGATATCGGCCTCGCGCCCACGCCCCTGACCGGCTTCGCCATCAGGCTCTACGGTGCAGATGCAGGCGTAACGATCACTGCCTCCCACAACCCGCCCGAGTACAACGGTATAAAAGTCTGGCAGAGCAACGGGATGGCATACACCCCCGACATGGAGGCCGAGCTTGAGGCTATTCTGGAATCCGGGAACTTCAAAAAGGCCCCCTGGAACGAGATTGGAACGCTCAGAAAGGCCGACCCGCGGGGGGAGTACATAAAAAAGGCCCTTGAGATGGTTCACCTCGATGACCCTTACACCGTCGTCGTTGATTCTGGAAACGGCGCCGGGAGCATTCTTTCTCCGTACCTCCAGCGCGAGCTTGGAAACCGCGTGATAAGCCTCAACTCTCACCCCAGCGGTTTCTTCGTGAGGGAGCTCG
>JAGHBN010000157.1 GCA_021160985.1 Thermococcus sp. | reverse complement strand
CCGCTATCTTGGGGACATCAACGTTCAAGCTCTGCTCCTCTCGGCCCTGCTCCTTGAGGAGAACTTCTCTGTTGAAGGTGATCCCGTTAACTTCGTCGCCGACGAGCTGATAGGGATAGACATCGCAGAGTACATCGGCGGGAAGATGGCGCTCTTCAACTTCTTCTATTACGACACGAAAAAGCCCGGAATCCTTGCCGAGCTTCCGCCCTTCCTCGACGATGTCATCGGTGGCTTCATAGCGGGCTGTATGACAAGGCTCTTTCAGGAGACGGGTGAGAGGCCATGAAAGACCTGCTGCCGTTCTTCACTAGGATTCCAGTAAGGGGAGACTTCGAGAAGGTCCGGGGAGAGCTGTGGGCACTCCCGCTGGTTGCCCTCCTCAGCTCGCCCCTTCCAACCGCGGTTCTCTACCTTAACCTTCCCCTCGGGAACGTTCTGGCCCTTCTTGCTCTATACTTCACGATAGGGCTCCTCCACCTCGACGGCCTGGCGGACTGGGCGGACGGGATAATGGCCAAGGGCGACCGCGAGAGGAAGATTAAGGCAATGAAGGATCTGAACACCGGCATAGCGGGAGTTTTTGCGGTCGTGATGGTTCTTTTCCTCCAGGTCTATTCCCTTCAGCTCGTTCCTTTCTATGCCCTCTTCCTGGCGGAGATGAACTCCAAGTTCGCAATGCTCCTCGCGCTGGCAACGAAAAAGCCCCTCGGCCGGGGCCTCGGGGCGTACTTCATGGAGGGGATGAACCGAAGGCAACTGGCAATTGGAACGGCGCTTTACTTCCTCCTGCTCCTGCCAATAGGTTGCATCGAGCCCCGCTCCTTAGCTTCTTCCCTCGGCCTCTTAGCTGGTGCTTACGTCGTTCATCTCTCATTAAAGAACTTCGGCGGCCTGAACGGGGACTGCATCGGGGCAGTTGCGGAGATAACGAGAGCTGGAGCTCTTTTGGGGATGGCGGTGGTGTGGCAAGTGATTTAAAGGAAAGACACCAAAATTGAACGGTGGGAGAATGGAGGACATAGAGAAGATATTCACGAAACTTCCCCCAGAGGCGAGAAAAGAACTGTTGGACTACGCCGAGTTCCTGCTCGCAAAGTATGGGCGGGGAGAAAGGAAGGGCTTTAGCTTTACCTGGGCGGGTAAGCTGAAGGACGTTAAAATGACCTCAGTGGAGCTTCAGCACAAGGCCTTGGAGTGGCGGAGCGATGTATCTGATTGACACCAACATCTTCCTTGAAATTCTTTTGGGCCAAGAAAAATCCAATATCGCAAGGCAGTTTCTGAGTTCACACGTTGGAGAGCTTGCAATGAGCGATTTCACACTCCACTCTATTGGAGTTGCGCTTTTCAGACTCAAGAGGCCAGAGTTGTTTTTGGAGTTCATCAATGACATACTACCCAATATTGAAGTTGTAACGCTTCCAAATCCTGACTATCCCCGTGTTGTTGAATTTCACGAAAAGTATGGACTCGACTTCGATGACGCTTACCAGTGTGCAGTCGCAACGGCTCATGGCCTAACAATCGTAACCATGGACGAAGACTTCAGAAAGGTTCCCTACGCAGTTAAGGTCATTTTCCTCTGATTCCAGGGGATTGCCGATGATACTCATCATGGCCGGCGGAAGGTCGAGCAGGATGGGAAAGGAAAAGCCCATTTTAGAGGTCGGTGGAGTGCCGATGCTTCTTCGCGTTTACCGTGAGGCCGAGAAGGTCGGTGAGACCATTGTCGCCCTCTCCAAGAACACGCCGAAGACGAGGGAGCTGTGCCTCCGCGAGGGAATTCCCTTCGTCGAGACACCTGGGAGAGGCTACGTCGAGGACGTTAAGTGGCTCCTCCGCGAGTTCGGGCCTTTCGTCAGCGTCTCCGCGGATTTGCCCTTTGTTACGGCGGGCGACATTGTAGCAATAAAAAAGGCCTTCGACGGCGAGACGAGCCTGACGGGAGTTCTTCCGCTGATGCTGGTCCCGAAGGACTTAAAGCCCCCAATCTACAACAGCTATGCGGTTGTTGGTCTAAACGCCGTTGGACCAGTGGGAGAGCGGTTTTTTGAGCTGAGCAACCCCCTGCTGGCCTTCAACGTGAACACGCCGGAAGAGTTAAAGCTCGCGGATATAATAGCGAGGCTGGTGGGGAGATGAGGGGTAGGGAGATTAAGGGGACGATAGTCTTCGTTCTCTCTTTAATCCTCGCCGGACTGCTAGTGTTTGGATTCCTGCTCCTCGCGGCGGTTTTGCTGCTAGCTGGTCTGGTGCTTTTCATCGGCTTCTATGCCTACGTCCGCTTTAAGCTGTGGAAGCTCAAGAGGCATCCGCCCAAGGAGCTTGAGGGGCCGGAGGACTACGTTTAAATCATTTAGATCCCCTCACGTATGCAATAAGAGCTAGGATGGCGACTCCCAGCACTACGAGTAACAAGAGACCACTGGGACTGTTTTTCTGGTTGGAACAACCAGAGCTCTCTGGGGGAGTGGTGTAGCTGGATGAAATTGAGCTGTTTGTGGTGGTTGATGTGATTGCAGATTCGTTCGTGGTGTAATGGGAAGCAAGGTTTTCAAAGCTGTACTTTGCGGATAGTGCCAGGCTTACCTGTCTCAGGGAAATCTGAACCCTCATAAGGGATATGGGCCTAACTGAGCTCCCGTTAAAATAAAAGATGTAGAGAGGTTTTTGGAACATCTCTGTGAGTTCATCCCACGTTACCACACCCTCTTCCTTCCTGAGGCTCCCCCACACAAACCTGCCGTTCATGCTTCCGTTCAGGTACAGTGGGTACCGGTAGGAAATCCTGTATGTGAAGTTGAAATCGACCAGCGTTGTGCCGACCTTCATTCCTGGTTTTCTAGCAATCGTGAAGTTGTCCTCAACGATGTCTATGATGCCTGTTGGGACAATGACGAGCCCGTTTCCTTTCGGGAACGCTACCAGGGCATTCACCATGTCTTTGCTCCACAGATACGGCACTACTTCTCCAACGGGGAGAGTGTAGTTTACACTTCCAACGCGAAAGATGACATCTCCATCCTTCACGCACCCAAAAACTGGAAGGACGCGCTTTTTGACCTTTTCCAGTCTTTCTACTAGAGTATTATTTCCGGTTCCATACTCGTAGTACTGGCCAATGTGATAGACCCCAGAGGAATTGACGATGTAAAAGTGATCCACCTGGGTTGTTGGGTCGTACTTGGGGATACACTCTCCCGTGTTCATGGGTTCAGCCGAATAGAGTCCTGTGCTGACGTAAATAACCCCCCAAGTAGTCGGTGCAATCCCAACTTGAAAACCTGAGGAGCAAAATCTCACCGTAATCGTCGGATCTGCATGAACAGAGGGTTGAAAGAGCAAACATACCAAAAGAAGTATTAAGAGAGGCTTGATCTTCATTGTAATCACCTCAACGATTTTTATATAGAGCATTCATCCCGTTCTACTCGATTGAATTTTAAAGTTGTTCCGACTTTGTTATAGTCCAATTTTAATGTTTTGGCATGGCCTATGCTCATCCCCGAGATTTTATCAAGAGCTTTCAGAGCCCCCGCTCATCCAAAATCCTCCCCACATCAAGGTTCTCCCCCACAACCATAGCGAACCTCTCGATTTCCTCCTCGATGCTCCAGCATTCAACTGAAACCTGCTCAAGGTCCTTCTCCGCCCTCAGGAAGTTGAGGAAGCGCTCCGTGAAGGCGAAGTTGTGGAATATTCCGTGCAGGTAAGTCCCAAAGGCCCTCTCTCCGATAGCTCCCTCTGGCTCGAAGGTTCTGGCACCGTTAATGGCTCTTATCACCGAGAACGGTCTTTCCGAGACGCTCCTTCCGAAGCGTATCTCGTAGCCTTCCACGTGCATTCCCTCCGCCGGCCCCCACCGGACTTCGGCGTTGAGGTGGTTCGTCCGCTTGTTCCGCTCAAAGACCGTCTTAGCCGGCAGCAGACCGATGCCCCTAACTTCCCCGCGCCCCGACTCGACGGTGTCAATGATTTTCTCCCCGAGCATCTGGAAGCCGCCGCAGATTCCGACCACAAAAGAGCCCTCGCGGTGGGCCTCGATTATCGCCTCCTCAAAGCCGTTCTCCCTCAGCCAGAGCAAGTCCTCAACCGTGTTCTTGCTCCCGGGGATTATTATGGCGTCGCCCTTGAGCTCCTCGGGCCTCGTCACGTAGTTAACACCGTTCGCCCAGTGCAGGGGCTCGAAGTCCGTAAAGTTGCTTATGTGAGGGAGCTTGATTATCTGAATGTGAAGCTCGCCTTTAACTTTGGGAAACTCGGCTAATGAGTCCTTCCTCTGGCAAACGGTGCTCGATGTAGGGGATGACCCCTAATGTCGGCTTTCCGTAGCGCCTTTCGAGGTACTCGAAGCCCGGTTCAAGTATAGAAGCGTCCCCGCGGAACTTGTTGAAAACGAAGCCGATTATCGCGTCCCTCTCTTCCTCGCTTAGAAGCTCCATCGTGCCGACTATCGAGGCGAAGCTTCCCCCTCGGTCTATGTCCGTTACGAGGATTCCCTTGGCTTTGGCGTGGAGCATAACTCGTGTGTTTGCAATGTCGTAGTCCCTCAGGTTAATCTCGACCGGACTGCCGGCACCTTCGATTATGACAAGGTCGTGCCTCTCCTTCAGCCCCTCCAAAACCTTCATCGCCTTCCTGAAGAGCTCCTCCTTCCGCGAGAGCATGTAATCCCTTGCCGAAACGCTCCCAATCGGCTTCCCCATGAATACTACCTGGCTCCTCATGTTGCCCTCTGGCTTGAGCAGAATCGGGTTGAACTTCACGCTGGGCTTTTTGCGGCACGCTATCGCCTGCAGATACTGCGCCCTGCTTATCTCACCGCCCTCTATGCTCGGGGCCGAGTTCAGGCTCATGTTCTGGCTCTTGAAGGGCACCACATCGTAGCCGAGGTTCGAGAAAATCCTGCATAAGGCAGTAACGAGGAGCGACTTGCCAGCACTGGAGGATGTTCCAAGGATCATTAATGCCTTACCCAAGTCCTTCACCCCAAAGCCTATAAGCGGGACTGGATAAAAACTCCACGGTGGTTGGAATGGAGAGCCTCTTTCTTCTCATCCTGGGCAACACCGAGATAAGCACAGTGCCGGGGATAAGCGTTGCCGGAGCTACGCCCGAACTGACGAAGCTGACGCCTGTTGCCGATGCTGAATACCTCTTCCACGAGAAGCCCTTAACGATTGACGCCATTCCCGTGACCCCCGAAGGGCACCCGACGCCGGCCATAATCACGAAGGCCGCGAGGGAGCTCGCCAACTTCCCGGTTCTCGTCGTGAGGGGTGGAACTTATTTAGGCACCCTAATTCCGCACGTCCACATCAGCGACGCCGTTGGAAGGGACTTCCGGAAGGAGCCGGCACTCCCCAAGTTCGGTGAGATAATCAAGCGCGCCAAGCTCTTCGGCGAGGAGCTGAACAAGACACCGATAACGGAGCTGGTAATCGGCGAGTCGACGCCGGGGGGAACTACCACCGCTCAGGCCGTTCTCTGGGCGCTCGGTTACGAAGCGAGAACATCTTCAGCCTCACCGGGCAATCCCCATGGCCTGAAGGAGAAGGTCATCGCCGAGGCATTCGAAAGGGCCGGAATTGAGAAAGGTCAGCTGAGGGACAACCCCCTCGAAGCCCTCCGGCAGTTCGGCGACCCCATGATGGCAACGGCTGTAGGCATCTCCTTTGGGTTTAAGGGAAGGATTGTCCTGGCCGGCGGGACTCAGATGCTGGCCGTTTCGGCACTCCTTAAGGCTCTCGGCGAGGACTTGAGCAGGTTCATGATCGCCACAACCAAGTGGGTCGCCAACGACAAGAGCGCGACCTTCCTCGAGACCGCGAAGGAAATCGGGATTATAAGCTACGCCGCCGACCTGGACTTCTCGAACAGCGAGTTCAATGGGCTAAGGGACTACGAGAAGGGCTACGTTAAAGAAGGGGTTGGAGCAGGTGGAGCGACCTGGCTGGCGGTGAAGGCCGGCTTTTCGCCGGAGGAAGTGAGCAGAAAGGTGGAAGAGCTGTATAGAAGGCTCATGGAGATGGGGTGAGCTCCCTGAGGAGTTCCGCTTCTATTCCCGCTTTTACGGCCTTCTCGTGCATCTTTTTGTCGTCGGTTATCAGTTTGGCGTTTGCCTTCTTCGCGCAGGCGAGGAATAGAACGTCAAAACCGCTTGCCTTTGTAGCAATCCAAGGTCAATAGCTGTTTCAAGAAGATAAACGTCCGAGTATAGGAGAGAGCGTTCGGTAATAAAACCAACCGCAAGCCTGGAAAGGGCAGGATTGTTAGAGAGGCGTGAGACAACGGAAGCCCGTTTCTACGAGCACAACAACTGGTTCGTGCAACAGTATTCTACCCATGGTTACTTCATCGAGAATGGACTTTGCTTTCTGTGAAGTGCAAGCCGGGAGTAGTAAACTTCGTCCCTTTTCTTGCGCTTTGGTGGGACAAAGCCCTTCACGAAGACACTCGTGTCAAGAACAAGGTCAGTAGTCATAGTCCCTCTCCCTCATCTCCCGTATCATCTCGGTTATGTCTTTCACTTCTTCCGTGTAATCTGTCTCCTCTTCCGCAAGTCGAATTAGTTCCTCAAGGGTAACCCGGCCCTTCCGAATCTCCTTTAACCGTATTTTCAACAGAAGATTCTGTGCATCAAGGAATAACCTCTCGACCTGGGCTTCAACGTCTTCCATTCTCTCACCAACCTTAAATAAGGAGTGAGACTATTTAACGCTTCTTGTTCCCTCCCATTTTCTCAGGCTCTCCTCGAGAGCTTTCCTGACGGCCCTGCCGATACTGATGCCTAGTCTTGTTGCAGTTCCAGCCCATTCAGTCTCGCCCTCAAACGCAAAAACGCCGATGCCGTCGCTCGTTGTCCCTGTGGCATTGTAGCCAAGCTTCAACAGGGTGTATGTCTTAGCCTCTGTGGCCGTCATTATCGCGTTGGCCATTGCACCTACTGTTAGGCCTTCCTCGATGACGAGGGCGATGTTTATCGTCCCAGGCCTCCACGGCGGTGGCTCTTCGCCGGCTATCGCAGGGTTGGTGATTCCAGCGGTGACATAGGCAGTGACGTTCCTGCTCGTTGCAGTCGCGAGAACTTTCCTCACGTTGGCGGCGGTCATAAAGCCGACGAAGTTACTCAGCCCGTTTTCGCGCTCGAAAGTAAGACAGTCCATTCTGTAGTTACCCGAATAGTTCTTGGGAACCATCATGAAGAAGAAGCCGTTTGCTTCAGTCAGGCCTCCCCGGTGGGGTGCGCTGCTGAGGGCCAGCATTGGCTCGTCGAAGGGGTGGATGAAGTGGTTGAACATAGTTCCACCTTCCAGCAGGGCACTTGAACCTCGGCCACTGGATGATGGCACTCGATGTTATTAAGGCTTCTCTTTTCTCCTTTAGTGAGCGTTCAGAGTTCCTTTAGGAGCCTCTCCGCTTTCTCCGTTTCTCCCCTCTCCGTGAGTTTCAGAATCGTTGTGTAGAGGCCTATGAGTTCGAAGTTTTCTTTGGGATTCTCAATTAGCCCGTCAATGCGCTTCTCAAGCTCCCGCCTGAAGTTCTCCAGGGCGCCCTCGGAGTAGCCGGCCAGCCTTAAGCCGGAGAGCAGGCCAAGAAGCTCGTGGGCGGCGAGGGTCAGGGACTGAGAAGAAGCGGTAGTTTTCGATTTCTTTTTCTTAGGGTCCAGCTCGCTCGGGTCAATCCCTTTCTTCTTGAGGAATTCGTACCATTCTTTCCCGTATACCTTTTCCGGTTTTACTACCTCAGGGTGCATCTTTTTGAGTTCAATTATGTGATCACCGATTACTTCTAGGGGGGACTTTTCAGGATTGAGGAATTCAAGAATGCTTAGTGCGTCCTTTGCGTGGCTTATTTCCATCAGGCCCACATGTACGAGCTTTTCGGGGTCGCCGTACACTTCTGCCAGCTTCTTCGCAGCATCTATTGCAATTTCAATAGTCCTTTCTATTTTTTTCTCCTCGTCCTTTGATATCCTCTCCGGCGACTTTGACAGAATTTCTTCTAGCAGCATGAGTTTGAGGTAATCTCCATGCTTTTCTATAAATTCGTCGAAGCTTGGTAGCTGCACAATAGTGGCTTTAGAACCTAGCGCTAAGTGGCGATCTATTTCTTTTACGGGTGTTATTGCGTAATGAGCCTCCCCATCTTTTTGCCCCTTCCTTACCAGTATTTGTCGGTATTTTTTCTCTATTCTCTCTGCACCATATTTCCAGCTTG
>JAGHBN010000111.1 GCA_021160985.1 Thermococcus sp. | reverse complement strand
CGTCGGCCTCGGAGGCAGGGACTTCACAGTTCCGGACGTCAAGAAGGTCGCAGAGAACATGAAGGCCATCATAGAGAAGGGAGAACTTGATGTAGAGGTGGACTGGTACCACCTTAAGAGGTGAGAACGATGGAGATTCCCGAGAACATTAAGAGGAAGTTGAGCATTCCGGCTGACGAGCACTTTTATGCAGGTCACACCGCCTGCCAGGGGTGTGGCGCTGCCCTGGGCCTCCGTTACGTCCTCAAGACCTACGGCAGGAAGACCATATTCACAATCCCGGCTTGCTGTTCAACCATCATAGCCGGTCCGTGGCCCTACTCAACCCTTGATGCCCCGCTCTTCCACACGGCCTTTGAGACCACCGGTGCCGTCCTGGGCGGTATCGAGGCTGCCCTGAAGGCGAGGGGAATCAAGGTCAAGGGCGAGGACGGAGTCATGGTCGTCGGCTGGGCCGGCGACGGTGGTACGGCCGACATAGGCCTTCAGGCCCTCAGCGGATTCCTTGAGAGGGGCCACGACGCGCTCTACATCATGTACGACAACGAGGCTTACATGAACACCGGAATCCAGAGGTCGAGCTCAACCCCCTACGGAGCCTGGACAACCAACACACCGGGCGGAAAGAAGCACTTCCTTGAGAAGAGGCACAAGAAGAAGGTCATCGACATCGTCATAGCACATAACCCGCCCTACGCTGCAACCGCCAGCGTCGCCTATCCCGAGGACTTCATAAGGAAGCTCAAGAAGGCCCAAAAGACACCGGGCCCGAGCTTCATCCAGCTCTTCGCCCCGTGCCCAACAGGTTGGCGCTCACCAACTGACAAGAGCATCGAGCTTGCTCGTCTCGCAGTCCAGACTGCCTACTTCCCGCTCTTCGAGTACGAGAACGGAAAGTACAAGATCAACATGCCCTCACCAAAGAAGGAACCGAAGCCGATAGAGGAGTTCCTCAAGCTCCAGGGCAGGTTCAAGTACATGACGAAGGAAGACGTTGAGAACCTCCAGAACTGGGTGCTACGCGAGTGGGAGAAGCTCAAGAAGCTCGCCGAGGTCTTCGGCTGAATTTTTCATTTTCCATAAGATTTAAGTTCCCTACTGATAATTCACCCGAGGTGATACATATGGCCGAAAGTCCGTTTAAGGCCGATATCGAGAGGGTTCAGAAGGAGTATAGCGAAAAGATGACCCCGGGAGCGATCGCATACATCCCGGGGAGTAGCGTTGTGAACAAGACAGGAAGCTGGAGAGTTTTCATGCCCGAGTTCAACAGGGACAAGTGCACTAGGTGCTTCCTTTGTTACATCTACTGCCCAGAGCCGGCAATTTACCTCGACGAGGAAGGCTACCCGGTCTTCGACTACGACTACTGTAAGGGCTGTGGAATTTGTGCGAACGAATGCCCCGTTGATGCCATAACTATGGTTAGGGAGACCAAGTGAGGTGGTGAAAGATGCCGATTAGGAAGGTTATGAAAGCCAACGAAGCGGCCGCATGGGCCGCGAAGCTTGCCAAGCCAAAGGTGGTGGCAGCGTTCCCGATCACTCCATCAACGCTCGTTCCGGAGAAGATCAGTGAGTTCGTTGCCGATGGAGAGCTCGACGCTGAGTTCGTCAAGGTCGAGAGCGAGCACTCCGCTATTTCCGCCTGTGTCGGTGCTTCCGCCGCGGGCGTCAGGACTTTCACCGCTACCGCTTCACAGGGTCTCGCCCTGATGCACGAGGTACTCTTCATCGCCGCCGGAATGAGGCTCCCGATAGTCATCGCCGTTGGAAACCGTTCTCTTAGCGCTCCGATAAACATCTGGAACGACTGGCAGGACAGCATAAGCGAGCGCGACACCGGCTGGCTCCAGTTCTACGCCGAGAACAACCAGGAAGCTTTAGACCTCATCCTGATGGCCTTCAAGGTAGCCGAGGACGAGCGTGTCCTCCTCCCGGCCATGGTCGGCTTCGACGCCTTCATCCTGACCCACACCGTCGAGCCGGTCGAGATTCCCGATCAGGAAGTGGTCGACGAGTTCCTCGGCGAGTACGAGCCGAAGCACGCCTACCTCGACCCGGCCAGGCCGATCACCCAGGGTACGCTCGCCTTCCCGGCCCACTACATGGAGGCCAGGTACACCGTCTGGCAGGCCAACGAGAACGCCAAGAAGGTCATCGACGAGGTCTTCGCCGAGTTCGAGAAGCGCTTTGGTAGAAAGTACCAGAAGGTTGAGGAGTACAGGACCGACGACGCCGATATAATCTTCGTCACCATGGGCTCCCTCGCCGGAACCGTCAAGGAGTACGTTGACCACCTCAGGGAGAAGGGCGTCAAGGTCGGTGCCGCCAAGGTCACCGTTTACAGGCCGTTCCCGACCGAGGAGGTTAAGGAGCTGGCGAAGAAGGCTAAGGTTCTCGCTCTGCTTGAGAAGAACGTCACCTTCAGCGTCGGTGGAGCCCTCTTCCAGGACTTCAGCAGGGCGCTCATTAACGAGAGCGAGAAGCCAAAGATCGTCGACTTCATCCTCGGCCTCGGTGGGAGGGACGTCACGTTCAAGGACCTCGACGAGGCTCTTGCGATCGCCCAGAAGGCCCTCGCTGGAGAGGAGTTTGAGGAAGTCAACTGGATAGGACTTAGGAAGGAGATACTGTGAGGTGAGGAAGATGGCCGTTAGGAAGCCCCCGATTACCACTCGCGAGTACTGGGCACCTGGCCACGCCGCCTGTGCCGGCTGTGGGTGTGCCGCCGCTCTCAAGCTCGCCACAAAGGCCTTTAGCGAGGCCATGGAAGAGAAGTACGGTGATCCAAACGCATTCGCCATAGCCCAGGCCACCGGATGTATGGAGGTCGTTAGTGCTGTCTTCCCGTACACCGCCTGGAAGGCCCCGTGGGTTCACGTTGCATTCGAGAACGCCGCTGCCGCTGCAAGCGGTGTCGAAGCTGCCTGGAAGAAGCTAGGAAGGAAGGGCAAGATACTCGCCATCGGTGGAGACGGTGGTACCGCCGACATCGGTATGCAGGCCCTCAGCGGTATGCTTGAGAGGAGGCACAACGTGGTTTATCTCATGTACGACAACGAGGCTTACATGAACACCGGAATCCAGAGGTCGAGCTCAACCCCCTACGGAGCCTGGACAACCACCAGCCCACCGGGCAAGTACTCAATCGGTGAAGACAAGCCCAAGAAGTGGGTCGCCCTCATCGCTGCCGCCCACCAGGTGCCCTACGTCGCCACCGCCAGCATTGGAAACCCGTTCGACTTCGTCAGGAAGATGAAGAAGGCCGCCAAGGTTGACGGCCCGGCCTTCGTGCAGGTTCACTGCACCTGCCCGACCGGATGGAAGAGCCCGCTTGAGAAGGGCGTCGAGATAGCGAGGCTCGCCATCGAGACCGGTGTCTGGCCGCTCTTCGAGATTGAGAACGGCGACTTCCACAACATCAAGATACAGCCGCCCGGAGGAGGTGCCAAGGTCACCCGCGAGGGCGGAAGGATAGTTGCCATCGAGTTCAAGAAGCCCATCGAGGAGTACCTCAAGCCCCAGGGCAGGTTCAAGCACCTATTCAAGAAGCCGGAGGCCATCGACGAGCTCCGTGAGCAGATCAAGGCCATGTGGAAGGTCCTCGGTGTCGACGTCACCCTCCCGAAGCCGGAGGAGTGAAACCTTTTACCTTTTCTCCATTTTCCACAATTGAGCCCCAGGCAAGCCATCAGGGCAATAACGGATTCTATGCAGGCCCCGTTACCAGCCCGAAAATAATGGGAAAAGAGGGTATTCAGGCCTTCAGGCCTCTGACCAGCTCCTCCATGACTCCGAGGAACGTCTCAACTTCTTCGATGCTGTTGTAAACGTGGAACGAGGCCCTGACCGTGCCGTTCACGCCGAGCTTCTTCATCACAGGCAGGGCGCAGTGGTGGCCAGAGCGAACCATGATGTTGTGCTCGTCGAGTATCGCCGCGACGTCGTGCGGGTGCAGACCGGGCACGTTAAAGCTTACAACGCCGGCGTGCTTCTTCAGGTTCCTCGGCCCGTACCACGGCACTTCGAGCTCGTCGAGGCCCTCGGTAATGCGCTTCACGAGCTTGTGCTCCTGCCTCTCGATTTTGTCTATTCCAATCTTCTCAATGTACCTTATTCCCGCGGCAAGGCCTATCGCACCGCCTATGTTGGGCGTTCCGGCTTCAAACCTCTCCGGCGGCTCGGTCAGCTTGTAGCCGTCGAGGTCTACGTCCTCAATCGTCCCGCCGCCTATCAGGGGCGGCTCGAAGACGTCAAAGAACTCCTCGTTGATGTAGAGGACGCCTATTCCGGTCGGCCCCATCGGCCCCTTGTGGCCCGACAGCCCCAAGAAGTCCGCGTGGAGCTTTTTCACGTCCACTTCCATGTGGCCGGCGCTCTGGGCGGCGTCAACGACGAATATAGCTCCCTCTTCCTTTGCCATCTTCCCGAGCTCTTCAACCTCGTGGATAACTCCGAGGGCGTTCGAGACGTGCTGGATCGCGACGAGTTTGGCGCCTTTAATCTTCCTTTCCGCATCACTTAAATCGAGGTTGCCCTCGTCGTCACCGTCTATGAACTCAAGCCTCAGCCCGAGCTTTTTAGCTAATCTCTGCCATGGGAGCAAATCCGAGTGGTGCTCGTAGGGTGTCGTCACTATCTTATCTCCGGGCTTGAAGATGCCCTCAAGGCCAAGAGCTACAAGATTGAGGCTCTCGCTGGTGTTCTTGGTGAAGACTATCTCCTCAAACTTCGCGTTTAGGAAGTCGGCGACAACCTTCCTGCTCTCCTCGTACTTGTGGGTCGCCATCTGGGAGAGCCTGTGGACGCCGCGGTGGACGTTGGCGCGGTACTTGAGATAGTACTCGTCCATTGCCTCGACGACGGGCTTAGGCGTTAGGGAAGTAGCGGTGTTGTCAAAGTAGATTACCTCGCTAGTTAGGAGAATGTCCTTTCTCACATCCTCCGGAATCCTCATGAGACCACCTCCAGAACTCCGGCGCAGTCGTAAATTATCCTGGCCAGTTCTTCCCCTTTCTTCGCGTCCTCCAGAAGCTTGATGATTATCTTCCCGCTCGGATAAACGCTTACCTCGTAGCCGTCCATCTCGGCGATGAGCATCATGTTCGGGAGAAGCTTCTTCACGGTGTGGCCTTTCTCCTTAAGACACTGCGCGGTTTTCGTCAGGTCAAGCTGTATTTTCTTCTCCCACGAATAGGCCCCTATAACCACGCCCTTCATGGTTACGCATGGTTTTGAGATAATCATACTTCACCACCGGTCTTATCTTTGCAAGAGAACTTTATACCGCTTTCCTGAACCAGAGGTTAGAAACAAGAATGAACCAAAGCCCTTATAAGTCGTGCTACTTTTTTGCCAAATGGTGATACCAATGAAGGTTCTCGTAAGCGGTAAGGGCGGCTGCGGGAAGAGCACGATTAGCGCGATGCTCGGCAAGTACCTCGTAGGTAATGGCTACCGCGTTCTCATCATAGACGCCGACGAGTCCAACCCTGGCCTCTACAGGATGCTTGGTCTTCCGAAAGTGAAAACTTTGGCCGAGCACCTCGGCGGGAAGAAGAGGGCCAAAATCCTCATGGCGGCGGAAGGAAAAGGTGAGCTCGATGAAGAGCTCTTCAACTGGACGCTTGACGATATCCCCGGGGAGATTCTGGCCAAAAAAGGAAACCTCGCCGTCCTGACCATCGGGAAGATTGAAGAGGCTGAGGAAGGCTGTGCCTGCCCCTACGGATTCCTGGCGAGAAAGCTCCTCGAAGGCATAACGCTGAAAGACGGCGAAATCATCATAGTTGACACCGAGGCGGGCATAGAACACTTCGGCAGGGGCATTGATAAGTACGTTGATGTTGTCATTGATGTTGCAGAACCCTCCACCGAGTCCATAGAGCTCTCAAAGAAGATAGCCTCCCTGAGCGAGAGCCTTAGATTGAAGCACATCGTGGTTCTCAACAAAGCACTGCCCGGCGTTGAGGAAGAGCTCCCGGTCAAGCCCGACGTTGTTATACCCTTCGACCAGAATTTTATACTCGGGAGCCTGAAGGGCAGGGAAGTCGAGCCGATACCGCAGATAGAAGAGCTGTGGAAAAAAGTGGAGAGCTCCCCTTAACATATCCTCGGCACGGGGTCTCCGGTGGGGGGCTCCATGAAGCGCTTTCCGCCGATTCCAGTCTCTAAGAGAACTTTCCCCCTGTATTCTTCTATTACCTCCCCTATTATCGCCGCGTCCTTTCCCCTCTTCGTCTTCCTCATTGCCTCAAGGGCTTCCTCCGCGTACTCCCTGGCAACGACCATCACGACCTTGCCCTCGTTCGCAACATCGTAGGGACTAATTCCCAGCATCTCGCTCGCGGCCTTCACCTCTGGCTTCACGGGTATATCTGCTTCCCTCACGAGGATTCCGACGTTGCTCTTCCTCGCTATCTCGTTGAGGGCGTTGCTTAATCCAGCCCTCGTGGGGTCCTTCAT
>JAGHBN010000172.1 GCA_021160985.1 Thermococcus sp. | reverse complement strand
CTGGCCGTAGAGCTCTCCTATGGTGAAGATTATCCTCGTGAGGATTACAAAGCCAAAAGCCGTTGTTGACGAGCCTATGCTTGAGGGTATGCCGACGCGGAAGATTCTGGAATAGAACTGCCAGTCCGGCTTGAGGTTGTGAAGTGTGAGGTGTATCCCTACCTTCCCGCTGAAGAGGAGGTAGCCGCCAACGAGGGAGCCGAGGCTGTTGGAGAGCATGGTGGCGACGGCCGCTCCGACAACGCCGAGCTCAGGGAAAGGCCCCCAGCCAAAGATAAAGAACGGGTCGAGGACGAGGTTAAGGAGGACGGTTCCTATGTTTATCTTAACGGGCGTTTTTGTGTCCCCAATAGCTCTGAGGAGAAAGTTAAAGGCGAAGAGTGTGAATGAGAATGGTATTCCACCGAAGATTATGCGCGTGTAGGATAGAGCGTGGGGGTAGACCGTATCGCTAACGTTCATAAACCTGAGGAGGTACGGGGCCGAGATGAGGCCGAACACTCCAACGGCAATTGCAAAAAACATCATGAGCGAATAGAGAGCCCCTGCGGCACGATTGGCCTTTTTGTAGTCTCCGGCCCCAACGTACTGGCTCACGAAAGCGAAGCCGGCAGTTGCAAACCCCATTCCGATGGACATGAAGAACCAGACGAGGGGCCAGGCCGTTCCCGGCGCCGCTAACTCCTCCCTGCCGAGCTTTCCGAGCCAGAAGGTGTCGGTGAGGTTGTAGAGAACCTGCACGAGCTGGTTTATTATTAAAGGATAAGCTAACAGGATGAGGGTCTTCACAACGGGGCCCCTGAGAATCTGCTCGCGCGTTCTCTGAATTTTCCTGCCGTCCATGAGCCATCAGATGCCTATCGAAACGTTGGTATAAAAAGTTTATTGTGGATAAAAGGGCCAGCTCAGGGAAGAACGCGAACGTCGAGATTCAAGAAATGTTTATCGAATGTGTAGATTTCGTTGATGTCCAGTTCCTTCATCTTCAAATAAGCCAGGGCGTCGTTTACGCTGATTCTCTTCTCGGATGCCACGAGGGTGGCCTTTAAGTAGTCCTCCGGAGTGACTGGAAGAATATGAACATTGCCCGCCGTGAGCAACTCCTCAATGAAAGCCAGTGCCGTGGAGAGGTTTACTTTGGCTTCTATTATGTTGGCAACCTCACTTAGATGCACAACAGTGGTAGCTACCTCCTCCCCGTCTTCAATTCTCCTCAGGATCTTCATTGCCCGCGTTTTTCTTTCAAGAACCTCTTCTGGAAGGTTCGGCTTTGGCTTCAACAGGGCGTACAGGAAGACGTTGGAGTCTATGAACCTCATCTTAACACCTCAGTAGAGGCTTTCCAGGAGCTCTTTTTCAACGTCGGTTCCTTTGATTTCGGCATCAATTATGTTGAAAAATCGGGAGAGCCTTGGTTTCTTCCGGGGGATTATCTCGATCCTGTCATCAAGCTCAATTAGAATGACCTCATTCCCCCACCTCTCACGCCAGCTCTTTGGCAGGACAAGTCTCCCCTGGGGATCAATTTTTTTGAATTCCACAGTGGTCATGTAATCACCATTAGCTTATACGAACTGGAACAAAATAAGGCTTTTGGTATTGAGGAAAACTTCAACCTCAAAAACGAATGAAGAGAAAAGGGAAGAAAGCTCACTCGAAGAGGGCCTTCCTGGCGGCTTCAAGCCTGAGCTTGGCCTCTTCCCTGGCGACGGTCTTCCTGACGAGCTCGACGGCGTCCGGGTTGGCGCTGACGCTGTCGATGCCGAGCCTGACGAGGAGCCTGACCATCTTCGGGTCGCTGCCGGCCTGCCCGCAGATGCTGGTCTCGACGCCGTACTTCTTGCAGGTCTTAATGACGTTTTCGATGAGCTTGAGAACGGCCGGGTGCTTCTCGTCGTAGAGCTTGGAGACCTGCTCGTTGTCCCTGTCGATGGCGAGGGTGTACTGGGTGAGGTCGTTGGTACCGAAGCTGATGAAGTCGATGCCCTCCTTGATGAGATCCTCGATGATGAGGGCACTGGCTGGGGTCTCGATCATGACGCCCCACTCAACGTCCTTGTGTGGGACGAGGCCAACCTCAAGGGCTATCTCTTTGGCCCTCCTGACCTGCTCAGGGTGGCTGACGAGCGGGAGCATGACACCGATGTTGTCGTAGCCCTCATCCACGAGCCTCTTGATGGCCTTGAACTCGGCCCTGAGGAGCTCCGGCTGGTCGAGACCGCGCCTGATTCCCCTCCATCCGAGCATCGGGTTCCTCTCTTCTGGTTCTTCTTCTCCGCCTGGGAGCTCCCTGAATTCATTTGTTGGGGCATCTAAAGTCCTGTACCAGACTCTCCTCGGATAGAATGCCTCGACAACCGTTCTAATCCCCTCGACGAGCTTCTCGATGAGCTCCTCCTCCTTGCCCTCCCTGATGAACTTGATCGGGTGGGCGCCTATGCCGAGGATCATGTGTTCGGCCCTGAGGAGACCGACACCGTCGGCGCCGGTAGCTGCAGCGCGCTCGGCGACCTCGGGCATGGAGACGTTGACCTTGACCTCGGTGGCGGTGACGAGCGGGGCACCGGCGACGACGACCTTGCCGCCCTCGGCCTTCTCTTCCTCCTCCTTCTTGACGAGGCTCTTGACTATGCCCTCGTAGACGACACCCCTGGTACCGTCGACGGTGACGAGCATGCCGTCCTTGAGCTTCTTGGTGGCCTCCTTGGTACCGACGACGGCCGGGATGCCGAGCTCCCTGCTGACGATAGCGGCGTGGCACGTCCTTCCGCCCTCGTCGGTGACGATAGCGGAAGCCCTCTTCATGGCCGGGACCATGTCCGGGTTGGTCATGGTGGTGACGAGGACGTCGCCCTCCTTGACCTTGTCGATCTCGCTGGCGTCGAATATGACGACAACCTTACCAGCACCGACACCCGGTGAGGCACCAAGGCCCTTGAGGAGAACCTTCATCTCCTCGGTCATCTCAGCCTCCTCCGTCTTAACCTCCTCCTTGAGGGTGGTGATCGGCCTGCTCTGGACGATGTAGAGCTTGCCGTCGTCCTTGTCGTAGGCCCACTCGATGTCCTGCGGCCAGCCGTAGTGCTCCTCAATCTTGGCACCGATCTTGGCGACCTCGATGATCTGCTCCTCGGTGAGAACCTGCTTCTCAACCCACTCTGGGCCGAGG
>JAGHBN010000030.1 GCA_021160985.1 Thermococcus sp. | reverse complement strand
TAGATGAGCTCAGGAAGGACGTGGAGGAGGCCTTCGAGGAGCTCTTTGACCTTCCCGTCGTCAGGCAGAGGGGCCTTGAGGGTAAGGCTAAAGAGGCCGCCCAGGGGAGCGCTATAATCGGAGATGGCCTCGCGGGAGGGCAGTTTAAGGAACTTGTGGAGCACGCAGAGATAAAGAAGAGCCGCGGGAGCGTCCTTGACTACGTGAAACTCCCACTTAGCGTCTGACTTTCTTTTTAATCCGGTTATGGCGTCGGCTGTGGGTTCGGGGCTGAATACGGGGCTTTCGTTTTTGCTCAAGACCGGTTTCCAGCGCTTCCTTAACCCTTTCTACGTCAACGAGGGTGTCAATGCACCCAGCCCTAAGTAACGGGACGGCTTGGAGCGGGATTTTCAGCATGGAGAGCTTTTCGCCGGCTTCAGCTAACTCCGGCCAGCACGCTATTCCCAGCGCGGCCTTTATCTCTCCCTTCGGAACCTTCTCCTTCAGTATCTTTTTCACGAGGCTTCCTCCAGGAACTACGTAGAACTGCCTATAGCCGAGCTTCTCCCCGTGTTCGATTATATCGCCTATCGCACACTTTCCGCACTTTGTGCACTCCCATCCGTATTCCCCGAACCCAGCCGGGCACTCCTTTACGTTCCTCAGGCACTGTGGGATGAAAACGGCGCGCTTTTCAACCGGCACTTTTGCAAAATCCTCTTTGTACGCTTTGTTCTTTATCTCCACATAGATTTGATCAGTTAGCTCCTCGTCCTCGCTTATCAGGGAGAGCGCCACCTTTACCGCATTTCGGGTGCTCAAATCGGCCCCCAACGAGGCCAGCTTGGCGATTATATTCTCAATCCCCATCATTCCACCCCTGGAGGATGAATGAAGATTACGTTATAAATCCTCTGGGATTATCTGAGAATTCTTTTCAACATTTCAAACTCCCGTTTTTCCCACGCCCCCTCATCAGTTATCAGAACCAGAACTCCGTTGTGTAAGACCGCGGAATCTTTTAGGGAGGCAAGGAATTTCGCGAGAGTTTCAAAGCGGTTATATGCCTTTAGATACTCGGGGCAATCTACGACGATCACCCCCGTAACACCCTTTTCATTAGCCTCCCTCAGATATCTGGTCGCCATGTCAAGGATCCTCGCAAGGTTGGTAGGGGGAATGGAGCTACTGCCTTTTCCTGTGTTCGTGATAAAGAACGCGTTCCACGCCTCTGGGACGTTTAAGTCCCTGACAAACGCAAGCGCCGGCACTTCTTTAAGCATCTCTTTTATCTTGGAGTAATCCTCCGGGCTGACCATCATAACTCCCGGAGTGAAGTTTATTTCCACAGGGGGCTTTTCGACCTTTATGAACTCCTCGGTAAAGACGAACTTTATCATGAAGTACGCCGAGAGAATCGCCAACACAGAACCCAGAACGAAGCCGATGGGTGCAAACCACTCAACGAGCCTTAAAATCGGAAAGTCAAGTTCGTGGAGCCCCAGAACCGTGATGACGCCCCCGAGGTGAAGGGCGCTTTTGTTGTAGAAGTCTTTGAGTGAGAGTATAACTAGTCCCGAGATTGTAATGAACAGGGCGGAGACAGCGTAGGGCAGGCCGAGAAGTGTAAACCAGTCAGAAGAATAGCCCAGAACTCCTATCAGAATTCCATATAAGCTCGTTACAACCGGAATTGCTGAAATTACCTTTATCCTCCTGCTTACGACACCGTTCTCCTCCAGAAGGCAGAGCGTCCCGCAGAAGAGCAACGCCGCCCAAAAGGCTTCAGCCACCGAGAGCAGGTATATGTTCTCGCTTATGTCGGCGAATATCGAAGAAGCGGCGGCAACCCAGGAGAGAGACCACCAAAAGGCAGACTCCCGCCGGTGCTTCCAGTAGATGTAAGCGAGAAAGAGGACTCCGGTCACTTTTGCCGAAAGGCTGAGCGTCTGCCCCAAGAGGAGCATCGTTTGGTCCATAAATACCTCCCCCTTAATACTAACTGTCATTATAATATATAACGCTTTATCCTTTTTGCCCTTAAAACTTGATTTTAGGAATCAATTCGTAATTTATTGCAGCGTTCCAACTTCTTCCAGCCTCTTCAGCTTTCCCTTGAACCGTCCACCTAATGAAGAAAGTAGAGAAGACGGTGAGCTTTTATAGGTTGAACACCAAAGGATGAGTGGGTGAAGGGGATGGAGGAAATTGAGGCAATCTACGAGAACGGGGTTTTCAAACCCCTTAGAAAACCGAAGCTGCGGGATAAGGAGAGAGTTGTGATCGTTGTAAAAGAGAAAAAAGTTGTAACTCCCGATTTCATAAAAAAGCTCGAGAAACTTGGTGATACACTTCCAAAGTTCAAAAATCCCTCCAAGCTTCTTCAGGAGGACAGGAGATGATAGTGGTAGATGCCAACCTGCTCATTGATGCCCTTTTTGAAGGAAATCCTGAACGCAGAAAGCTCGCCCTTGAGTTCTTCAGGCTGATCCAAGGACGACCGGTTTACGTCCCCCGGATTTTTATAGTCGAAGTGCTTTCAGTGGGGAGACGGCTCGGGGTTAAACTCGACTACCACACTTTGATGGGCCTCATTGAGGAGTTCAATGTAAAAACGGAGGAGGAGCTGTTTAACCTTGCCGTTTACGTGTCCGAGAAGGTTCACCCCCGCGCAGTTGATGCATACTACATAGCAACGGCGATACTGACGGGAAGCATTTTGGTTTCAAATGATAGAATAATGGTTAAAAACAGCAGAAAAGCTGATATTGAGGCATTTTACCTGCTTGAGGAATTTGAAAAACTGGAAGAACGTTTATCAGCCTTATAACTTCTCCACTTCTTCCTCCAGCCTCTTCAGCTTCCCCTTAAACCTTCTCAGCTGGTCGTTCGCTATGTTCACGATTCTTTCGATGTAATTCTCGCTCACCCAGAGCTCTCCATCCGCGCCGAGCGGGACGTCCATTCTCTCGGTGGAGCGTATCTCGATGAGGAGCTTCTTGTGGCTCACACTCTTGATGTTGCTGTACTTGAACCCCAGCCCTATGGCTAGGTTGAGCAGTCTGACGGCGTCATCAAGGGTTCTCGCGCCGACGTGCAGGATTGGACTCCTCACGAGGAACCAGAGCTGGCCTTTCCTGTGTCTCTCAATGGCCTCAAGAACTTCCCCGACTGAGACCTCGCGGTGCCACTTGCCGAGCCACACAGAGTTCACCTTGTCCCCGAAGTGGGGCATCTCCATGACCGAAATCCTGCCCGAGCAGGAGCTCGTGGTGAAGTAGTTCTCCAGCGCGTTGATTTTCTCAAGTAGGGGTATTATGTCCTCATCAACCTTGCCCTCCGCTAAAGCCTGTCTAAGGCCCTCCATCGCCTTCTCCTTCTGCTCGTCGAAGTTTTTGGTGTAGAGGAACATGCATCACACCCCCAGCTTCCCGGCATCAACCATGGTCTCCCTCTCACTCACAAACTCAACCAGCCGTTTGTACGTCGGGTGGGCGCTCAGCGTTGCGGAGTCGCCTATCAGGATTAGCTTCCTCTTCGCCCTCGTCAGCGAGACGTTCAGCCTCCTCAGGTCTTTCAGGAAGCCAAGCTCACCCCTCCTGTTGGAGCGGACTAATGAAAGGACGATTACCTCCTTCTCCCTGCCCTGATAGCCGTCAACGGTCTTGACCTCTATCCCCTCCGGCAGGAGCGAGCTTATAAGGTCGCGCTGGTCGTCGTAGGGTGTTATGACACCAACCCATTCAGGCTTGACTCCAAGCCCCAGGAGCCTCTCAACGACCTCCTTCACGAGCCTCGCCTCAAGCGGGTTCTCCCTGCTCTCGCTTCCATAGCGCTGTCTCTCGAAGCGGTCTTCTCTTTTAGCGGTATCTATGAAGACGAGCACGTTC
>JAGHBN010000089.1 GCA_021160985.1 Thermococcus sp. | reverse complement strand
GGCCCATAGCGAAGGTGAACGGCATCTTCTCGGCGAGGCCGCCCATGTCCTTGAACTGGGTCTTGCCGGTCTGGAGTATTATCGCCGCCGTGACGAGCCAGAAGAGGCCCTTGAAGACCGCGTGGCTGAGGACATGGAAGAGGCCTCCAGCGAATCCAAGGCCGGTTCCAAGGCCAAATGCCAGCAGTATGTAGCCGACCTGGCCGACCGAGGAGTAAGCGAAGAGCTTCCTGATGTCCTCCTGAAGAACCGCGAGGAAGCTGGCTATAACGACGGTCAGCGCACCTATCCAGGCGATTACGTAAGCAAAGACCATGTGGTCGTGGAAGGTTCCGAAGGCGGCGTAGAGCTTGTAGCCCATGAGGACGTAGAGCAGGAGGAGACCGTAGGCTCCAGCCTTGCTGAGGGCGCCGCTGAAGAAGGCGGTGTAGCTCTGGTCGGTCTCGCTGTAAGCTCCCGGCGCCCAGACGTGGAGCGGGAAGGCACCGGCCTTGACGCCGAACGCCGTCAGGAAGAGGGCGAATATCACCGCCATCTCCCTGGTCGTTATCGTGCCCATGGCCGCGTCCAGGTAGAGTGCCTGTCTGATTGATGCAAAGTCAAGGGCACCGGTCTTTGCGTAGAGCATTCCGATGGCTATGAGCATGGCGTAGGCGCCTATGACGCTCAGCACGAAGTACTTGAGGGACTCGTGCCTGTTCCTCTTAAGCACCATCATGAAGCTGGCGAAGGTCATGAGCTCCCAGAACAGGAAGAAGCCCACGAAGTCCTGGCTCAGGAAGACGCCGAGGACCCCGGTGGAGCTCATGAGGGCGAAGAGCCACTCATAGCTCTCCCTGGAGGTGACCGCCATTCCAAAGGCCATCGCGAGGCCGACGAGGGAAGCGACGGCCGCGAAGTACCAGCTCATCGAGTTGAGCTGGAACTGGAGGGTAAACCCGCTGATAGTGATTGAGTGGTTGATGGCCCCGTCAAGCACCTGGGAGTACAGCTTGGCCAGCATCGCCAGCGGGACGGCCGCACCGATTATCCCTATCGCTTCCCTAATTCCCCTTATGTCAAGCGCCCAAGCGATGACGCCCGCGACCAGAGGTGCAAAGAGGATTATAAGCAGCTCGTTAATCATGCTCCCACCCCCATCAGTGGAACGTTCTTAACGTACTGGGCCACGTTGAAGATGTCGCTTCCAGCCTTCTGGGCGATGCTCCAGGCGTAGTCCGGGTAAACTCCGATGACTATCACGAGGGCCGCGAGGAAAAGCATCACAAGGCCTAGAGCCATGTTCTCACTGACCTTTTCTCCTTCACCGGCGAACCACATCGTGTGTATCAGCCTGAAGTAATAG
Organism: Thermococcus sp.; assembly: GCA_021160985.1. GTDB lineage: Archaea > Methanobacteriota_B > Thermococci > Thermococcales > Thermococcaceae > Thermococcus. Next base: position 17,268 of record JAGHBN010000089.1, on the reverse strand, counting down.
ACGGCCTCGACAACGCTTGCTATGAGCACGAGGGCGGCGGCCCATGTGTAGCCTGCGCCGATGGCGGCGAGGAGGATTCTGAGCTTGCTCCAGAAGACGTTGAAGAGCGGTATTCCGACGGCGGCCACAGCTCCAACGGTTATGGCAAACGCCGTCAGGGGCATCCTCTTTCCAAGGCCCTCAAAGTGCTCCAGTGATGTGCCGCCAAGGGTTACCGCGACGTGCCCGACGGCGAGGAACAGGAGAGCCTTGACGATGGCGTGGTTGACCATGTGGAAGACTCCGGCATCGACGCCGCTCTGGGTTCCGAGGGCGAAGGCGAGTGCGATGAGGCCTATCTGGGCTATACTGGAGTACGCTATCATCCTTTTGACGTTCCTCTGCCTGAGTGCCGAGAACTCGGCGACGAAAACGGTGAGGGTGGCCATTATTACGAGCATCTTGAGGACGCTGTGCCAGCTCTCGACGGCCTGCATGAGGTAGAGCAGTCTCGCCATTGCGTAGAGGCCGGCCTTGACGACGAAGGCCGAGAACATGGCAGTTATCGGGTGTGGCGCGGCCTGGTAGGCGTCGGGTGCCCACGCATTGAGCGGGAACAGCTCCGCCTCGACGGCCAGGCCGAAGACTATAAGCGCCAGCCCGACCTGGGCAACAGTCGGGTCGATGGCGCCCGCAAGCTGGGCCAGGTGGGCCATGTTGAGCGTTCCTGTGGCACCGTAGATGAGGGCTATGCCGATGAGGAAGAAGCTTGAGCCGATTCCTCCGAGGACGATGTACTTCATTGAAGCCTCGGCGGCCTCGCCAGTCTTGTTGTAGGCTGTGAGGGCGTAGGCGCTGATTGCGGTTATCTCCATGAAGACGAAGAGGTTGAACAGGTCTCCGGTGGATATCATGCCGGTTGCTCCGAGCATCAGCAGGAGGAAGAGCATGGTGTACTTGTCTATCGGCTCGACTTCAACGGCCCTGATGCTGAAGACCGCCATCATGAAGCTTACAGCGGCAACGATGAGCACGAAGAGCGCCGCGAAGTGGCCGATGTAGAGATTGATTCCGACGGGCGGCTTCCAGCCGCCGGCCATGACTATTATCGGCTCTCCTGAGGTATACACCTGCTGGAAGACCCACGCCGCGATTCCGGTCTGGAGCGCGGTGATTGCTACGAGGTAGTACTTAACGGCCTTCTTTCCGAGCCCCTTTATCAGGGGCACGAAGAAGGCGCTTATGAGTGGTAACGCTATGAGGAGTGAAGCGTACTGTCCGTTCATCCTCTCAACCTCCTTATTTCCTCAACGTTGAGGGTTCCGTACTTCTCGTGGATCAGTATGGCGACGCTAAGGGCCATGGCAGTTGTGGCGACACCGATGACTATTGCCGTGAGAACCAGTGCCTGCGGAATTGGGTCAACGGCCTGGTTCGGCCCGATCCCCTCGCTCAGGATGGGCGCGCTCTTACCCGAGACGTAGCCGACGCTGACCAGGAGAAGGTTCACGCCGGTCTCCATTATGCTGAGGCCGATGAGTATCTTAAGGAGGTTCTTCTTGACGAGAACCGCGTAGAGGCCTATCAGTATGAGCGAGACGGCACCGAAGTAGTAGACTGAAATCATTCGCTCACCTCCTCCTTGAGCATGTTGTCTATGATTCCGCTCAGCTCGGTGCCGACCTTGATGCCGATGATGGTGTAGATTATCGGGATGAACCCGCCGCTGAGGAGCCTGCCGATGTTGTCAGCGCCGAGTTTCCAGTCCTGCCATATCCAGTCGTAGAGGAAGTAGCCGCCGATGGCAAGGCCGATGAGGCCGACGAGCACGTAGGCCATTCCAACGATGCCCTCTGTCTTCTCGAAGGCCTTGTGCGGTATCTCGTAGGTGATGAAGGCCATGTAGAGCAGGAGGAACGCGGTGGCTATGGTGGCTCCGCCTGGAAATCCCCCACCAGGGGTCAGGTGTCCGTGGATGAAGATGTAGGCACCGAAGAGCACCACGAACGGGAACAGCAGCGTCGTGCCGGTGGTGAGGACCATCGAGCCCTCGGTCTTGGCGGTCCTCTCTCTCTTCTTCCTCCAGAGAAGGGCACCAACACCGGTTGAGGCTATGAAGAGAACCGTCACTTCACCGAGGGTATCAAACCCACGGTAGTTAACGACAATGGCGGTGACGGCGTTGACCGCGCCGGTCTGTCCCTTAACGTGGTCGAGGTAGTACTGGCCGACGAGCATTCTGTCCTCGCCGAATGGAACTCCCGCCAGTCCCTGGGCAAGCCAGTAACCGATTATGAGCAGGAAGATTATCGCGAGCGCACGCTTGAGCATTTTCACCACCTCACCCACCAGCCGGGCTTCTCCTCTTCCTCTGTCTCAAAGCGCTGGGTCCTTTTGATGGCGAATATGAATATCGCACCGCTGAGCGCCGCGCCTATCGCCGCTTCGGTCATGGCCACGTCCGGCGCCTGCAGCATGAAGAACAGCAGCGAGGCGAACAGGCTCACCGCCGCCATTCCCACTGTCGCAGCCAGCAGGTCCCTCCATTCGACGGCAAGTATTGCGGAGATCATCATCACACCAACTATTATGTACTCAATGCAGGTTATGCAGTTCATTCCTCATCACCCTCCTCGGCGGGTGCCTCTTCAACTTCTCCCTTATCCTTGGCCTCCAGGTGCTCGCGGTACTTGTCAACGACGCTGCCCTCCCAGAGGGGAATTCCGCTCTTGTAAGCGGCCCTGATGAGCGCGTGGGCGCTTATTGGGTTGGTGAGCAGCAGAAATACTGCTATGACTATGCTCTTGGTGAGCCACGCCGCGCTTCCAAAGTCGGTGCCGAGAGCCCAGATGCCGACGCCGACCATGACGCCGAGGCTTCCGAGGGTAGCACTCTTGGTCGAAGTCTGCATCCTGTTGTAAACGTCAGGCATCCTGATGAGACCCAGGGCCGAGAGGAAGTAGAAGAACGTCCCTATTAATACAAGGGCCTCCCCAATTGCTGCAAGAGCGTTCATAGACCTCCCTCCATGTAGCGCGCGAATGCTATGACTCCACCGAAGGCGAGTATCGCGTAGACCAGGGCCACGTCAAGGAATATCATCCTCTGGTAGTAGAGCGCGAATAGCACCATGAGTCCCGCTGTTATTGTCGTCATGATGTCAACGGCAACGAGCCTGTCAGCGGTAGTCGGTCCCCTGAAGACCCTGTACATGCTGAGGAGCGTTGCTATCGCTATCAGGACGAGATAAACGTTTATCCCTATCATCCGAAGATCACCTTCAGGAATTTTTCAAAGGGCTCTGTTATGTTCTTAGAAGCGCCTTCAACGGAATCGTCCTTCACGTCTATCCAGTGAATGAAGTATTTGTCCCCGTCAATGTCAAGGGTTATGGTTCCCGGCGTCAGGGTTATTGAGTTTGCGAGGGCGAGCTTTCCGACTTCGTTCTTCAGAACGGTCTTGCACTCGACTATCCCCGGGTTTATGGGCCTCTTGGGATGGAGCACTCTGTAGGCAACGTCAAGGTTTGCCATGATCATCGCCCAGAGGAAGTAGGGCACGTAGGCTATTGCGTAGGCAACCCTTCTTGGATGCAGGTTTGCCAGGCCGTTGGTTGTGAATATCTCGTAGGTTAGTGCAGCCACTATCAAGGACAGTATCAAACCGAATGCGAGTTCCTGGGGGTCCAGACTGGCCGTTAGAAACAGCCATATCAGGAACAGTACTATAACCGTGTACAGGTACCTGCTTATTTTGCTTGCTTCTCCCATATCATCAACCTCCAGAGGTTGGTGGACATATTCGAACAGGGTTAAAGTAGGCTAATCTTTGGTTTTTAACAATAGCTTATAAACCTTCTCAAAGAAAAACGAAGGTTTAAAACTTTTGGTTAAAATCAAGGTGCCAGAGTTGTCCCTTTATGTCAATAAAAGCTCCCCATAGCCCAGAATCTCATCAGGGACGATATTTCCCAGAAAGTACCAGGTACCAAATTCCATTACCGAATATAGATTTCTCTCCACCTCAGCCCAAATACTGACCGTCCCCCTCCCTGTATCGACACGGCCAACCTCGCAGACGGCCGGGATAGCAATATCGTTTTTTCACCATACCAGCCTTTACCCCATCCTGCGATAACAAGAGTATAATCTGAACTATAACTACCCACAGGTGGAGTTATTTCCACGTAATAGCTGCCATCCATTTCAGGTCCCCTGATTTCCACGTACCCGGGCTCCTTCCATAATACTCCCTCCTTGAACAGCAACTTTAAATGAGCATTTGTTAACAGTTTGCCCTCGGATTGATTGATGAATCTGATCCTTAACTGGTATCTTGGTGTTATACCCACAACGTTGACAGTATAGCCAGTAAAGAGGCGAGCTCTTGTAGGTTTTATGATAGAGTACGCGTCATATTCAGGAACTTCATCGTAAATAGAAGCCGGTATTGGGACGAAAGACAGTTTCTTCATTATAGAATCCATGTCGTCAAGTACTTTATAAGCCAATAACAGCTTTAAGATAGTTGCAGGGAGTGCCACGCCGGAAATAAGTGCAATTGCAGCGTCTACCAACCAATCCACTGCCGCATCTTCAAAAATTTTTCTAACAACGTCCAGAGGATGCGTCTCATAAGCTTTTCCCCAATATTTTCCCCCTATGTCACTCGCATTAAAATATGTCAGGAAAGTCACATCAAGCGGTTCATCAAGCCTTATCGTCTTATTCAGGGACAACAGGCCCGCCAATCCTGTATGGGAATGACCTTCTAAAATTGCTTTTGCTATGGGAATCTTTTCCAGCTCAAATATTTCTATAATATCATTGTAGTCCACCGCAATGGCGTTGTTACTGAGTTTTTGGAGATGAATATGAACAAGTTTAGTAGGCTTGGATGCAATACCCTGGCCGGCCATGATGTGAACAAAGCTCTTGTCAGGGTCATCGATATAGAAAGCCGCAGGCGCTGCAATTAGATGCTCTTCATGTTGTGGGTCGGAATACAGATGAAGAATAGCAACATAAGAGCCTGGCAGAGTATCATTAGAAATCGGCCAAGAAACCCATTTAGTGGTAGGGGTACCCTTATTAAGAGTCATGTTAATAGGTATTTCCCTGACCTTATTATCTGGCGTGAGGATAAAAATGTACCCATAAACCCTGCCCCCAGTAGGACTTTTAGCCCAAATCTCAAATCTTACCTCCCCCTCAGATGAGGGTATAGTACCCACCCTTTTTTCATAAACTGGCGTGATTACAATGAGGTCTGCATCACTTACATTCACTTTACTGATTCTTTTCAGATAGTCACCTTTATCAACCAACTCTACATGGGGCCAAGGAGTCATAACAAGGTTTCCCTGCACTTCAACGAGGTCTCCCTCGCTTACATTGTCCACCCAAACATTGGGATTATAGTAGCTGTAATTTAAGTGTACAAAAATCTGAGAAGACTCCCACGTGAAGTTACTCATAATTTCAGTGACATTAATTATCCAGTCACCACCGGGACAATAGGGGGTTATAGGAGTGCAGGCATCGACCCCTGCAACCACGCCTCTAAACCTAACTTTTTGGGTTATGGGAACAGGGATATTTCCCAACCCAATCCTAAGAATTACAGCCTCATACCATTCATCTCCTCCCATAAATTGTTTTTTATTCCCCACTACGATTAAATCCCCGTTGGGCAACAGCGCACTGGCCTTAACAGCAAAACCCGGGAAATCCCTCTTCCAGAAGATCTTTTTGTTCTCGTCCATAACCCAAACCCAAGATGTCACGTTATCAGTAGGCATCAAACTTAAAGTATCCTCACAGGTATAACCCAGTATTAGAACGTCGCCTGATGGGAGCACCAAAATATCGGAGACCGCATTGTCTCTATTTACCCCACCATTCTCATATTCACCGAACCAGCTGAGAATCCCGCTCGTGTTGATAACAGACAAAACAATATCTGTCTTAACCCCTCCTCCAATTACAGAATAAAAGGTTGTCCCCCCCGTTACTATGCCAAGAGCCCGGGAAAAAGCAACTGCAGAATCACCGTTGAAAAAGCCCTTACCGCCATGGGTGAGTCTCCATTTCAGGTTTCCATTCTGATCAAAGCATACCACTACCGAGGATGAGTACCCGATATTTGCAGCAGAACTCCCCACAACGACTATGTCCCCATCAGGGGTTACGGCCATTTTTGATACCCGGATTGCATTTTTTTCATCGAAGAATTCTCTTTTCCATAATACCCGACCGCTGGAATCCATTTTAACAATTTCAAATCTGGAGCTCATTTTATTATTTTCAAATTGTTGATAAGAGGGAGATAGGACAATAAGATTGCCCTCCCCACTTAATGAAATATCTACCCCTCTCTGGCTTGAGATCCAAACTAAATTGCCATGTTCATCGAGTCGTATAGTAAAGTTTCCAGTAACAAAGATGCCCCCGTCAGGCGAGGTTACCACGGCAGTCGCAGTTTCGTCTCCTTCGAATCCAAACGTCCTTTCCCAGTTTTCACTGCCATCTGGAGAGAGACTCAGAATCCACATGTCCTTCCCATTGGTGGTCTCTTTTTCAATCCACCCTACCACGATGATATCACCTTCGGGAGTCACTGCAACGTCATTCCCCCAGGTAGATACTTGTTTCAGGCCAGGTTCCTCTGAATCATATGATATGCCCATTATCCAAGAAAAGCCTGCCACTATTAACCTGCCACCCACCACTACTGCGCTTACAGGTGTTCCATACTCTCCATAATCCCCCCTCCATTCTAACTCTCCGCTTTCATCAAGCCCAAGAACCCAAAAATCACCAGAGCCAGCACTGGAACCCCAAGTAGATCCCGTCACTATAATGTCACCGTTTTTAGCTAGGACAACCGCCTTACCCGGAACATTTTTTGCCCAGATTACATTCCCATTAGCATCAAGCCGCATTGTGAACGAACCTGTAACAATAATGTCCCCGTTCGGCGCAACGGCAACCGCGGTAGCCTCATCCCAACCATCTCCACCGTAAGTCTTCTGCCATTTAACAGTACCATCCTCATCAAGCCAAAGAACCCAAACGTCTCCTCCACCAGTGCCGAAGCTCTCAGTCCAGCCTGCCACTATAATGTCACCGTTCGGAGAAATGGCAACCGCGGTAGCCCAGTCCGTATTATTCCCACCGTAAGTCTTCCGCCACTTCACGTTCCCACTCTCATCAACCCTAAGAACCCAAAAATCACCATTGGCAGAATCAGCGAGGGGAGTCCCTCCAACCATTATAATATCACCGTTCGGAGCAATAGCAACCGCTACAGCTGCCTCATAATCACTCCCATCGTAAGTCTTTTGCCATTTTATATTGCCAGCCTTATCCAACCTGAGAAGCAAAATATTAGCTCCGGAATCATGGTACTCTCCAGAAACAATGCTCACAGCGATAATATCCCCATTAGGAGCAACTGCAACTGCTTCAGCTCCGTTCCACTCCACATCATATTTTCTCTCCCATTTTACATTACCCTCTTTATCCAGGCAGAAAATCCAGATATAATGAGAGTAGGGGTCAGAAGTCATAATGGTCCCCACTGCAATTATATCTCCACTTGGAGTCTCAGCGAGATCTGCCAAGCGGTAGTCCTCATGAGAAGAATCATTAAAAATGATTTTCCATAGTATATCCCCCTCATTCCGAGAAATATTCCCCTCAAGAACACTATCAAAAACTCCCCTGGCGTATGCACCTTGGGTTAGCATAGAACCATAATATTTTGAAGCCAAAAAATTCTCAGTCTCCGCGCTGGCCGTATCCTCAAAAAGAGAGCCCACGCTGGGGGGAACTGTAGACAATAGAAGAATGACGATCAAAAACACCGCCGGGAGGTATTTTCTCATTATGTAACCCTCCTAGCCACCACTGAGCAATATTTATCCGAACATGATTTTACAAACAAATATATTAGAGTTTCGGAAATTACACCCTAAACGGAATTGAGAACAATCATTCTACCACGGATAAACTGATGCATTATCCCCTACAATTTTTAAGAAGAGAGAAAGAACAGCCGTCAGTATATCGAAATCCTCTTAACTCCCTCGAGCTTGGAGAGTTCATTTATCAGGTCTCCGGGGATGGGTTTTTCAGTAATTATCGTGAGCGTTGCCTCTGGATACAGCTCCGGGTCTTCAGCAACCACCTGAACGATGTTGATGTCCCTCTCTGCTATTTTCTGGGCGATCTTTGCAAGAATCCCTATGGCCCTCGGCTCGGGCTCAATCTCGATGACACCATAGCCTACATGCCTCCCGACGTACTTCATGTGCACGGTCGGCTCGAGGTTAATGAATATCTCCCTGAGCTCAGGTACCTTGAGAATCATCATGACGGTTTCCTTCACAACGCGCCTGTCGACGTCAAGGGCCTTGGCTATCTTCGTGTATGGAACCTCGATGTCTCCCGCTTTGACCTTCATGTCCTCGGAAACTCTAAGGCCGTACTTAAGGAGTGTCTTGGCTATCTGCTTCCTGACGGGGTATTCATCAAAGTAGTGTTCAATTTTGCCCCACATAATTGTCCCCCCATGATAGTTCATCAATAGACTGTTTAATTCACCAATATTAAAATGTTTCCATGTCCGCATGATTGCGGTAGTTCTCACTTTAAAAACTTTTGGGCAGGGATGCACCCCCAGAGCCCACCAATGTTAGGATGTTTTATCCATCGTCGGATTTTTAAGAATGACCTCAAACCCCCGGAACATGATTGAGGTTCGCCTTCCCAACGTTGTCTTTGAAGATGCTGGCGAGAGTATCAGGTTGGTCTGGAGAGAGACGCTTTACGCTGACTTCCCCAAAGCGGAGCTTGAGAGGGTCATACGAAAGAAGTACCGCGTTGAACCTGAAATAACTGCACGCAACGGGGCCATGGTCATCGACACCGACTACGAAAAAATTGAGAACTTTATAGCGGTCTACATCCAGAACAACCTCGGTGCCTTGCTGAGAAACCGCTACACAAAGAGAAAGGTCCTCTACATCCATGAGGGGCTCGACGTCCCGCTCCTCGGCTACAACGCCTTCGGTTTAATAGACAGGGGGACGAACCTCATCCAGATAAGGGGCGTCAGCGGGTGCAACCTCAGCTGTATCTTCTGCTCCGTTGACGAGGGGCCGTACTCGAGGACGAGGAAACTAGACTACGTGGTCGACATCGACTACCTGATGAAGTGGTTCGATGAGGTCGCACGGATAAAGGGGAAGGGTCTTGAAGCCCACCTCGACGGCCAGGGCGAGCCCCTGCTTTACCCCTTCCGCGTTGAGCTCGTCCAGGCCCTCCGGGAGCATCCGAACGTCTCAGTCATCTCGATGCAGAGCAACGGGACGCTTCTCAACGACAAACTCGTCGAAGAGCTGGCGGAAGCGGGCCTCGACAGGGTAAACCTTTCCATCCACTCCCTCGACCCGGAGAAGGCAAGGATGCTGATGGGCCGGAAGGACTACGACCTCGAGCACGTTCTTGAGATGGCCGAGGCTCTGATAAATGCGGGCATTGATGTCCTGCTCGCACCGGTCATAATATTTGGGGTGAACGACGACGAGGCGGAGGCCTTCATAGAGTTCGCGAGAAAAATCGGCGCCGGGAAGCGCTGGCCGGCCCTCGGCTTCCAGAACTACGTCCCTTACAAGTTCGGGAGGAACCCTGTCATAGCGAAAACCGTCCCCTTCAGGGAGTTCTACGCCTGGCTGAGGGAGCTGGAGGGGAAAACCGGCATGAGGCCCCTCATTCTGAAGCCGAGCCACTTCGGTATGGAGAAGCGCGAGTTTATACCGCTAGCATTCCGGCCGGGAGAAGTAGTTAAGGCGGAGGTCGTCCTCCCTGGCAGGATTGAGGGGGAGATGCTTGCAAAGGCAAGGGACAGGCTAATCGAAGTTGTAGGCACCAACGCCCAGGTAGGGGATAAGATAAGGGTGAGGATAGTCAGGACAAGGCACGGGATTTACATAGGGACACCTGTTTGATTTTACACTCCACTATCCGAAAACTATTTAAGGTTCCCCTATTAATCCTTCCCTCGGGGGGAGGGTATGAAAAAGAAAATCGTGATAGTTATCACCACCCTGATTCTCACACTCACTATCGCGCTCGTTGCCTCCCAAAACACCGTTATCGCGGAATATTCCGGAGGAAGAATGTTCTCCAACGGCCCAGTTCTTATCAACGGGACGTTAAACAGCAGCGACGTCCCCTCCGACAAGGACACCCTCTACATAGTTGTTATTGCAAGCGATCCCCTCCACTCTCTGCTAACCGGGATGATTGAGAAAGTTGCCAGAAAAAATGGACTGAACCCGACCGTTGTTGAGACTCAATCGGAGATTGATGAGCTGAGAAACCTCCAATTAAAGGGCAGGCTTCTCGTAGTTTATGTGCCCTTCAGAGGAGAAGAGCACGGCCTGCTGTCAAAGACATACATCGCCAACATCGTGGTGTATTACTCCACAGTGGGCGATGCACTGAGCTTCATAACCACATACGACTCTGCCCGTACTGAGGAGGTAGAGGAATTCGCCAGGGAGCTTTCGGAAAACGCCCGGAGATATCTAACAGAGAACCTGCTGAAAGGAAGCTCAGGGGTTTCGTGGTGGAAGAACATGAAAGTGCACAAAGGCTATCTCGCGAGTGGCGATCCGTACCGGGAAATGGTGAATGAGGTAAGAGAAGGAGTTGAGAACCTCCTGAGAAATTCCTGAGGTGTCTCCCATGAAAAAAGTCCACGTGGTTGTTGTGGCCACTGCCGTAATCATACTCTCTCTCGTATTCTGCTTTGGTAGCTTTACACTGGCCAGCTCTAAAACTCACACAAGCATCCAGAGGGCGGTCGCAAAAAGTGCCGATGCGGCTTTCAATGAGGGATTCTGTGTCTACCCCAACTCACCCTTGGGGAAAATGGTGGCCGAGGAGCTGAGGGCAAGGGGACACAGAGTCCTGACCCTCTCCTCCCCGATCGAGTGCGACGGCCAGTTCCTGGCAGTGAGTATTGAGTGGGTCAACATCAGCTATTTCCCCCTAACTGCAAAGGGCCATATACGGGCAATCACCATCTACTCAAGCGCCGGTGATCCCACTCACTACCTTCAATACAGAGATGCAAAGGAGAAAGAAAAAGCGTTGAAGAGTTTTGAGAGAACACAGAGGCCCCAGCTCCAGGCATACCTGCTAGTTGACGTTTTCGATGAGTCCAAGGGGCTTATCTGCCTCAGAGGTTACCAAGACCATCTCATAAGGGAGACGGCAAAAGCCATCGCCGGTGCCGTTGAACGCCTCTCAAAGGAGGACATCCAATGAAGCGCCTGATACTCGCCCTCGTGCTCCTTGTAGGTGGAGCATGTACCTTCACCTTTTACCTCTCATTTTCAACAGGAGTATCCTGGGACTCCAAGGGAGAGTTCAGCAATCTAACCAACGTTACCGTCCCGAAAGAGGTGCTCGTTGAGAAGCCTCTTGAGCTTGAACTGGCCCACCTTGCCTTTCCAGAGCTTGAAAACCAGGGTGAATTCGAGGAGTCCCTGACAGAAGCCATAAGTGGGGCCTTGGAAGAGGAAAACCTTTCACCGAACTTTACCCATGTGAGGCCTAGAGGCCTATAGTAATCTTTCCGGGGGAAAGTCCGCCCACAACCCTCAATGCCCCGGTTGTGATAGTTGCGGTTCCGTTTGTGGGGCACTGAGATGCCATTTATTATGAGAAGTGCTACGCGAGCGTGTTAATTTATATGAGCTCCACCGGAGATATTGGGAGCTATATGGCTGTGGAGAGAGAATACTCCGGGAGTTCCATTGACTCAGGCGATATGGAGCGCTTTGCCGAGGAGCTTTTCAGAACCGCCGAGGTGCGGGCCGGAGCCGATGGAACCCCTTATTCGCTAAAGGTTGTTTACTGGGACGTTCTTGAGGCGAGGCGCGGTAAACTCGTAGAGAGGGACTGCTGGGACATCCTGGCGGGTGAGCTGGAGAAAGAAGTCAGAGAATGGGCCAGAACGCTGCAGCCCTCAGATGAACCTTGAACTCCTAACCTTTAGCTCTCCCCTTTTATAGAGATCCAGCAGTATTTCAGCTATCCTCTCCCCCGCTTTTCCGTCGCCAAAGGGGTTCGGCGCTTCGGCCATCTTTCTGTAGAACTCTCTGTCCTCCAAGAGCCTCTGGAGGTATCCCAGGGCGCGCTCCTTTTCGAGTCCCACAAGGACGTTCCCGCCCGCTTCGACAGTTTCAGGTCTCTCCGTGTTGTAACGAAGGGTCAGACAGGGGACGCCGAGGATTATCGCCTCCTCCTGGATTCCGCCTGAGTCTGTCATTATCGCGAAGGCATTCTTCTCAAGCTTGAGGCAGTGGAGGTAGCCGAGGGGTTTGGTGATCCTCAGGTTCTCTATCGAGCTCACCCTTTCCCAGAGACCGAACTCTTCAAGCCTCCTCCTCGTGCGCGGGTGCATCGGGTAGACCGCCTTCATCGGGAGGGCCTCAAGCATCTCAACGAGCCTTGCCAGATTCTCCCTGCTGTCGGTGTTCTCGGCCCTATGGGCCGTTATGAGCACGTATCCCCTCGGCTCCAGCCCGAGCCTCTCAAGTATGCTGCTCTTCTTCTCAGCGACCTCGGCGTTCTGGAGTACCGCGTCAACAACGGTGTTTCCCACAACGTAGACGTTCTCGGTTATGCCCTCGCGCTCCAGGTTTTTTCGGGCCTCCTCTGTTGGGGGGAAGAGCACCTCGCTCGCGTGGTCGGCCAGAATCCTGTTTATCTCCTCCGGCATCGTCCTGTCAAAGCTCCTTAGGCCGGCTTCGACATGAGCTACGGGGATTTTGAGCTTGACGCTGGCCAGAGCACCAGCCAGTACTGTGTTGGTGTCGCCCTGAACAAGGACCACATCGGGCTTTTCTTCCATCAGAACTCTCTCGATTTTTATCATGGCCTTTCCAGTCTGTTCAGCCTGCGTTCCGGAGCCAACTTCGAGATGGTGGTCTACTGGCGGAAGCTCAAGTTCCTCAAGGAAGACCCTGCTCATCTCGTAGTCGTAGTGCTGTCCGGTGTGAATTAAAAGGGGCTCAACGCCCCTGTCAAGGAACGCCCGGATTACCGATGCGAGCTTTATTATCTCCGGTCGGGTTCCAAATACAAACGCAGGCTTCAATATTCGCCCCTCCCAACACCCTTGAAGAGGAAGCCTCTCGGCGGGTTCTCGACCACGTGCCTGCCGTCGATGAGAATCCTCGTCCGCATAAGTTTTCCAAGGCGCTCCCAGTCGATGTTTTTAAACTCTGAATGATCCGTCGCTATAACGACTGCGTCAGCGTTTTCGACCGCTTCCTCAACGCTCCCACTCGTTCCAGGGACGAAGGGGTCGTACGTCCTGACCTCCTTCACATCTCCTTCCACTTCCTCGATAAAAGCCAAGGCGGGCGAGTTTCTGGTGTCGTCGCTGTCGCCCTTGTAGGCCAGCCCCAGAACCGCTATGACCGCATCTTCCGGCGGGACGTTCAGCTCTTTCAGGGCGGAGAAGAGCAGATCCTTTGTAAAGAGCGGCATCGAGTCGTTTATTTCCCTGGCCAGCTTTATGAGCCCGAAGCCCTCCTTAGCGGGCCATATCAGGAGGTGGGGGTCTTTCGGAAGGCAGTGGCCGCCCACACCTATCCCGGGGGCATGGATTTTGACCCTGGGGTGTGTGTTGGCCAGCTCGATTGCCTCGAAGACGTTTATTCCGTACTGGTGGGCGAGAAAGGCAAACTCGTTGGCAAGTGCTATGTTCACATCGCGGAAAGTGTTTTCCATGAGCTTCACGACCTCGCTGACGGTTGAACTCGTCTTGAAAGTCTGGCCCTTTACAAAAGCCCTGTAGAGTTTCTCGGCTTTTTCCGCGCTCTCTGGAGTGATTCCGCCAAAGATGCGTGAGTTGTAGACCAGCTCCTTGAAAATCCTCCCGGGCATCACCCTCTCCGGGGCGTGAACCATATAGAAATCTTCTCCAGCCTTGAAGCCCGTAAGCTCCTCTATGAGCCTTGCCATCCTGACCGTCGTGAGGGGCGGGACAGTGCTCTCGATAACGATGAGTGAGCCGGGCTTCATGGCCTTTGCAACAGTTTTAACGGCTTTTTCAAGATAGCTCAGGTCGGGGGTTTTATCCTCCTTTAAGGGGGTCTGAACGCAGATTATATAGACGTCCTTTCCGGCTATGTCTTCCGGGTTAGAAGTTGCCCTCAGGTTTCCGCTTTTGATAGCCTCCGTTAGAAGCTCGTCGATTTCAGGCTCCACTATGTGAGCTTTTCCGGAATTTATTTTCTCGACAACCTCTTCCCTGATTTCATACCCCATGACTCTGTAACCCGAGTTTGCAAACATTATGGCCGTCGGAAGACCGATATAACCCAAACCTATGACCACTATCTCTTCAGCGCCATTCTTCATGTTCTCACCGAGAATAGCTGAATAAAACGGGATAAAAGCCTTTTCCAGGAAACGGTTTCCCAAGCTTTTTCCGAAAGTTCGACAGAAAACGTCACGTTGGAGGCCACTTCTAGTCCCCATAGAAGATAGTCCCCAAACATTGATGGATTTCATCGAGAGAAAGCGTTTTAAACCGTCTCCGGGAAAAAGGAGGCTTATACGGTTCGATACAAAACGCTCTCACAACCGTTTTTGGGAAAGCCTTATATTGAACAATTCTGTTCAGTTACTTAGGTGATAAAATGAAGGTATGGATCGATATCACCAATTCCCCTCACGTTCACTTCTTCAAGGGTATAATCCGGGAACTCGAGAAAACCGGTCACGAGGTTCTCGTCACAACCCGCGAGTTTGATGGTCTAACCGGCATCCTTGACATGGAGGGAATAGATTACTACGTGGTCGGCCGTCACGGAGGGGCCACGCTGGAAGGGAAGCTCATAGCTAGCAGTGAGAGGATGTACAAACTCAGCAAGCTCATAATAGAGGAAAAACCGGACCTGGCAATATACAAACACTCTGCAGAGGCCCCCAGGGTTGCCTTTGGTCTCCAGATACCCAGCATAGGGTTCGTTGACAACGAAACCGCAATAGCCCAGAACAAGCTTATTCTGCCCTACACCAACCTTCTTCTGTACCCCGCACCAATAGACGCCTACGACCTTCTCCGCTGCGGCGCCGATCCAAATGGGATGAGGCCGGTAAACGGTTTCTCGGAACTGGCCCACCTCTACGGCTTCAGGCCCACCAGAAAAGTCCTTCGGGAACTCGGGCTCAAAAGGGGCCAGTACATCGTCATGAGAACGGAGCCCATAAAGGCCAACTACTTCAACGGACCTGAAAAGAGCGTGCTCGAGGATGTCATACCCCTGCTCCCCGAGATGCCGATAGTCCTCTTCCCAAGAACCCCCGAGCAGAGAAAGAGATTCGAGCGCTTTGAGAACGTCATAATGCCCGAAAAACCCGTTGAGAGCCTCAGCCTTCTTTACTACGCCAAGCTCATGATAGGGGCAGGCGGGACTATGAACCGCGAGGCGATAGCCCTTGGAACGCCGACCATCTCCACCTACCCCGGCAGACTGCTCGCCGTTACGAAGTGGCTCGTGGAGAAAGGGGTCAAGTATCACTCCACAGACCCCGCCAAGGTCGCCGTGGCCGCCGAGAGGATGATAGAGCTCAACGGCACCTACAGGACGTACATCAGAAACGTCATTAGCGGTTTTGAGAACCCCCTTGACGTGATCTTAAGGGAAATAGAGAGCTACGAAGAATCGGGAACGTTCCAGACAATCGCCCCCGAGACCTCAGCCAATTCCGGAGACCTTAGGAGTTACGTAGGTCTCAATGAGAGCGGCAACGAAGAGAAGCAGCACTGAAACAACCAGCATCATTAAGGCTTTTTTCATCCCATTTTTGAAACGTTCCGCTCCGCTTCCTTCCCCTTTTACGATCTCCCTGTACCAGAGGATTCCCGCAGCACCGGCTATGGCGAGGGCAGGGATCTCAACGATACCATGAGGAAGCAGCCCCAGAAGGGCCTGAGTAAACGGGTATTTTCCCGTTTCTGTCACGAAGCAGACCACTACTCCCACAATGAACCCGTTGAATGCCATTATCAGCCAAGGGCCAATCCCAAAGAACAGTCCTGAAAGCATCGAGAATACTGCCACCACCGTGTTGTTGGTGAATATCTTAAGGAACGTGCGTAAATCAGAGGCGGGAGGAGGGCCCATGTGCTCTGTAAGCGCCTTAACGATTTGGAGGGTGTTTTCAGGGTTGTGAAGTGAATAGAAATAACCCACGAACGACGCCGCAAGAAAGACCACGATGAGCCCGGTCACAGACCTCCAGAAACCGCCACCGAGTTCCCTGAGCCGTTCCAAAACTTTATCCCTCCAGGGCCTTTTTGAGCGCTATCTTGAAGTCTTCAACGTTGACGTAAGGTGTTTCAACGTCGAGCCTCATGGCGAAAAATTCGTCTATTAGATGCTCAAGATCCTCAATCCGCTGGCCTTCGAGCCTCTCCTCAAGCTCGTGAAGAGCATCCTCCGGATACATGAAGAAATCCCCGGTTATCCTCACGTGCTCAGCTCTTCCCTCATTTTCGTCAAATTCTATCCGTATGAGACCTTTTTTTGCCTTATGTTCACCGACGTGGTGTTTCATACCCATCCCCGTTGTAAAAATCACGGGGGAAGTTTTTAAAGATTTAGCCCTTTTAGTGGCTCAGGTGATGAAGATGGTGTATCTGGAGCTTCAAGAAAAGGCAAAACTCACGCTCAAAAAAGCCCTGGACGAAATGCTCAGTGAGCACGGGGCACAGTGGGACGGAGAGATAACCTTCGACGACACGCCGAGCCTTGAGCTCGGTGATTTTGGCACTGCGGTAGCTTTCCAGCTCGCGAGGGTCTTCAGGAAGGCGCCGAAGCTCATAGCCGAAGAGCTCGCTGAGCGGATTGAAAAGCCCGAGGGAATTGTTGAGGTCAAGGCCGTGAACGGCTACATAAACTTCTACGTGGACTACGCCTACTTCGGGAGGGCCCTCGTGGAGGAAATCCTTGAAAAAGGCGCCAGCTACGGTGAAAGCAACGTTGGCGAGGGCAGGAAGGTCATCGTCGAGCACACCTCCGTCAACCCCACGAAGCCCCTCCACATGGGGCACGCGAGGAACGCGGTTCTCGGAGACACCATGGCGAGGATAATGAGGAAGCTCGGCTACACCGTCGAGGTCCAGAACTACATAGACGACCTTGGAGTGCAGTTCGCGCAGGTTCTCTGGGGCTACCTCAACATGAAAGAGGAG
>JAGHBN010000152.1 GCA_021160985.1 Thermococcus sp. | reverse complement strand
ACCGAGGGCCTCCCACGTGTACTTGAGGGCCGCTTTTATGTGGGCGGGGATGTCGAGCCTGTCGATGTAGTCGGGACCCTCCGCATGGGGGTCGCTTGCGGCTATTATCTGGTCGAACTCACCGCGGATGACCTTTACGGTGTTCCTCTTTATGAGGTCATCGAGAGTGTCGAGGACTTCGCCTGGGTAGGGGAAGAGTCCGATGGTGTTCCCGAGGATGTAGTACTTCTCAATCTGGTACCCTTCCTCTTTGAGCTCTTCAATCCTCTCGAGAGCCTTGGCCAGTGCCGGGAGGTTCCCGTTGATGTTCGCCAGAACAGCCACGTGAACCATGACCACCACCTCCCATTTTTCTTACCCAAATTAACTAAAAGCTGAAGAGGTATTTAAAGGTTTCGGGAAACTTGTGAGAGGGTAAGCTTTTGATAGGTAATGTTTAATGTCTTCGAAGTCTTTTGAAAGGGACCTGCTAGTTTGTCAATTAAAGCGATTCGCGTATTCACTTAGAACATCCTTCAACACTTTAAGAGGCGAAAATCCGTATTCTACGCTCGGTTCAAGTGTGGTACTCTCGAAGAAGTCATTGAAGGTGCCCCAAAAGACCATTTTATACTGGCCCGGTAATTCACTTGAATATTTCAAAAGAGTTTGTAAATTCTGCTCTGAGCTGCTTTTATCGCGGGGTATAGGTATCGAATCTGGTGCACCCCAAGATAGTCGGTTGTCAAATTCTGGTGTTCCGAAGGGTATCAAAAAAACTCCAAGTTCATGTGTTAAATTATACCACTTGAAATAGTTGCTTTTTAGTTGATCATTATAGCTACCTCCAACATATTTTCCATCGGGTAAATACCCACCCAACCATACAGTCACACCATCAAACTGTTTTAATCTATTGATCCACACAGGGTCGTTTATATCTGCTAGCGGGTGTGCGTGATCGGAAATCATAAAGAGGTCCGTTCCATGTTCGTTAATGATAGCATTTCTTATCTTTCTAAGTGCGCTTTCAAGGTCTCCTGTGTACCCTTTAGATCCATAAAGATAAATAACAGGCCTGCCCTCCATATGCAAATAGTTTTCTTTTGAGAAATACGTCTTGGCAAGATACTCCAAATCATTGGTTAAAATGTCAACATTCTCTTCGTCATTGAAAGATATGTAAACTGGCGCCGGTCTGCTGATTAGTCTCCCCACAGATTCATATAGAATAGCAATGTAAATATCTTTGGAAATCTCGAGATTAAACATTAACTGGAGGTTTTCATCAAAGAATTTTAAATCACCCTCTTCATAACCACTCCAGGAAACTAAAAAAAGATTAACCCCATATCCCGTAGCCCAGTCAATGTGCTTTGAAATTACGGTTGGATCGCTTGATTTATACGTTCCAATCAAAGGTGTATATTTATGTCCATAATCATGCCAGTTACTTAAATCCTCCCTATACCACAAATAATAAGGTGTCCCAACGATTATTCCCTTCTCGTATAATTGCCTGCCGAAGTTTTCGTACTGCCGGATGTATGGTGTTTTTGTTTTGTACTCGATTGTCCTCCCGTTTTTTGTTTGAATTTGAATGATTATCCAGTACTCGGCGCCTCCGGTGATGTTAGTGATGTTAACTTCAAACTCTTCCATGGGTTCGTCAAGAACTCCATCGACCGGTTCTAACTCGTAAACGCGGGAGTCATTGGGAAAGACTTTATAATAATCCTCCCGCCTCATCCCGTATTCGGTTATAAAGTACGAGTAATTCTCCGGTTTGAAGATCAACTTCACGCTGGAAATCTCATCAGGCGGGTAAGAGACCTTAAAACTGACTTTAATATCATAAACCTTATCCCAGATAACTTTGGTAGGCGTCCAGTTAAAATCCAGAACTTGAGGCTCCGGTGAAGTGACGTTCTCCAAGTACTCCTCTAGAACTTGCTTGAGAACATCAAGATACACAAACCCCTCGTTTTGAGAAGGCTCAATGTAACTCCATTCACCGTAATCATTCCAAGTGTCTATCTTTACTTCTCGATGCTCCTCGTCGAGGTATTTCATGGCAATCCTCAATCGTTTTCCAAAAAGTTCCGGAGAACGGGGCAATGGAACCTGTGGCCCACCCCAGGAATAACTGTTGTCAAAGCCCGGGGTAACTGTGACGATAAAAATCTTTCCGGAGGATTTGGTGAAGGCCTTCCATTCCTTGAGGGCACGCTCGTAGTAGTAGAGGTAGTTATTAACGAGTGTCTTAGTGTCAGTACCGACTTTGTGGAACCCAATCCAACCTGTGTAAGCGTCTACTTCTTCGAGTCCCGCCCCCCTGTAATTCTCCAGAAGGTATTCCACGTACTGGTCATCCGGTAGAGTTGGGATACTTGGAAGCCAGTCGGCTACGATTGAGACGTTGTAAGTCTCCTCAATTTCTCTGTAGACTTCCTCCTGATTAAACAGCGCGGCCTCGTCCCATATATACAGCACTGGTTCTCCATCACTTCTTAAGTAAGATGGATGGGCATAAAATTCTCTTCCATTCTTTACAATCTTCAAAAAAATTCTTGAGTTGTAGTCATTACTCAAATCAATTCCCCATTCAGGGAGATCTTTCTCGCCTCTCTTCATTTTTTCATGAGGCCCAATCATAATTTCGATTTTTATTCCTTTTCTAGATAGAAATTTTCTTATAACTTCTTTTTCTCTTTCCGATTCTAAATTTGAACTTATCCAAAAAACATTTATGCCAGCGTACCCCGCCCAATCTATATGCTTCCATTGAACAATATCATCTAATGTATCGTATTTTCCCATAATAGGAGTGTATCCATCTTTCATAGGAATACATCCAAAATCCCAAGGCATATAACTAGCCCCAACGATTATCCCCTTTTCATATAATTGTCTTCCAAAGTTCTCGTATTGTCTAATGTAAGGTGTTTTGTACTCGAATTTTCGGGTGTTCCCGGCTTCATCCTCTGCGGTTATGATTATCTTGTACTCTCTTCCTCCAGTGATGTTCTTGATTTCTACGCTGAATTCTTCTTTCAGTTCATCAAAGACACCATCAACGGGTTTTAACTCGTAAACTCGCTCTTTCTCGGGTGGAAAGACTTTCGGGTAATCCTCCGGGCGCATTCCATATTTTGTGATGAAGTACTCGTACTCCACGGGAATGAATTTTAAAACCACGCGATTAATCCTACCCTCATCATCAACCACCCTAAAACTCACTCTAACATCACAAACCTTATCCCAAACAACCTTAGTAGGAGTGTAATTAAAATCAATAATCTTAGGAGGGTTAACGTCAATAACCCCTCTTGGAGACGCCGTGGGGGGTGAGTGAGAAGGGTTAGAAGATGAGTGTGATGAGCTTGTTCTCGTAGGCTGGTTCAAGCATGCGGAAACCATAACCAAGGTAATCATTATGGCAAGGAGTTTGATGGTGTTCATACAAACACCGAGGAGAATTATGGGCTTAACCAACTAAAAATCTTGTGATTATTGAAGGTCAGATTTTGATCATAAATTAAACCCCGTCAAATTAGTTTCAACTTCAATATCGGTGCCTGAAGGTGCTTTAAAAAGAGAAACACTTATCCAATGGTAATGTGAGTAAAAACCCGTCTGAAAAATTAGCAACTTCAAAAGGCGCTCTATTTCCACCAGCGCTGAAGTCTTCTATGGCTTGTTTAGAAAGAGTTCAGATTTTTAGCGCTCCCTTGGAGCACGGTGTGAATTCAAACGGCGGGTTTTAAACCTAAAATCATTCTCAAGAAACTAACGTTGGCAAGGCTTGACCAAAAGTCCCCTTTCTGTTAAACTGTCGCAAGATAAAGCGTGCGCTCTAAAACTTGTCCGTGAAGGGGGTTTGAGTTCAGAATAAGCCATTAATCAGGTTTCACTCTTAGTCTGGCGTCCGAAGGACGCCTTGTGAAGAGGGAAACGTTGTAAAAGTGGCAATTGGAACATAAACCCACTTGAGAACCCAGCACGTTGTAATTGCACGCACTCTTTCCGTCAACGCTTTGCGTCATCAAAGGGTTGTTATGGCGGGCCCGGCGGGATTCGAACCCGCGACTACCGGCTCCGAAGGCCGGCGCCATATCCCCTAGGCCACGGGCCCTCGGAAGTGTTTTAAAGGGCGGTAAAATAAAGCTTGCGGTGGTTGATAATGATGCTCCCTGACTGGAAAATCAGAAAGGAAATTCTGATAGAACCCTTTAACGAGAAGTCACTTCAGCCTGCCGGCTACGACCTGCGCGTTGGAGATGAGGCGTATGTCCAGGGCAGAATAATTGATGTTAAAAAGGAGAGCAGGGTTCTGATACCGCCCAAAACCTACGCCCTGGTTCTGACCCTGGAACGTGTGAAGCTTCCCGATGACGTTATGGGGGATATGAAGCTCAGAAGCAGTCTTGCGCGGGAGGGCCTCATCGGCTCGTTTGCGTGGGTTGACCCTGGATGGGATGGCAATTTGACGCTCTCTCTGTACAACGCTTCGGATGAGCCGGTTGAGCTGGAACACGGTGAGAGGTTCGTCCAGATAGCATTCATACGGCTTGAATCTCCGGCGAAGAATCCCTACAGGGGGAGTTATCAGGGCAGCAGGAGGATAGCTCTCTCGAAAAGAAGGAAAAAATGAACGTTTCTGCCCACTTGTTTCTGAGGTTTATTTTTCCTGTATTTTTCGCTGGAGTTGTTGCACCCAATTTGTGCGGTGAAACCCAGTCCGTTCATTGAACTGTGCGGTAAAATCTTCGAAGTGAAATTTAGGGGCCCTTACCCAGGTAAAGCCTTCTACATTTTTTTGTAAATCTCCCCGGGAAAAACCTGGCTGTTGGCAGTACCTTGTGATGTTGATACACAGTTGGCTCACCCCTCAGCCTTCTGAAGGGAATTGGAGGCTCGAGAATTCTATTCTTACCGAAAGGTTTATATAGTTCCGATCCGCTAAAGAGTAATGAAAAACCTTTCCTGGAGGTGTTGTGGATGGCTGAGCTTCCGATTGCCCCGATTGACAGGTTGATTAGGAAGGCCGGCGCTGAGAGGGTCAGTGAGGAGGCCGCCAAGGTTCTCGCCGAGTACCTTGAGGAGTACGCAGTTGAGCTTGCTAAGAAGTCAGTTGAGTTCGCCAGGCACGCTGGCAGAAAGACCGTCAAGGCTGAGGACATAAAGCTTGCCGTTAAGGCCTGATGGCCTTTTTGGCTTTTCTACCCATTTCTGAACCGTTATCGTTTTAAGTCAATTCTCTAGCCTTCAATCATGTCTGAAATAGCCGTCAGGGTTACAAAGCGCAATCACAACGCCTTTGTCCACCTCCTGGGGGCCCTGGAGAGCCAGGGCTTTGACTTGGGCGAGCTTCTAATAACAAAGGACTTCAAAGAAATTCTCAATGCCCGCCCGAAGGTGGTTCTCTACTCCTTTTTCACGGAGGAAATATGGGGTCCTCTGCCCGAGGAAGTCAGGCTGTTGAGAGAGCGCGGGGCCCTCCTCATCGCGGGTGGCTATCACGCCATTGCGATGCCCAAACACACCCTCAAAAACCTGGGTTTTGACATAGTGGTCATCGGTGAGGGTGAGGAGGTAATCTATCAGTTGCTCACGACGCTGAAGAGAAGGGGTTACAGGATAACCCCGGAACTGGCAAAGATCAGAGGTCTGGCCTTCTACCTCAACGGTGAATTCGTCTTTACCGGCTTTGCCAAAGTTGAGGATTTCTGGCGCTTTCCTCCGTATCCCGAGAGCCTTCGGCTCATTTCACCGATGGAAATAAGCAGGGGCTGCCCCTTCCGCTGTTACTACTGCCAGACCCCATATATCAAGGGCTTCCGCATGAGGCACAAACCGATAGACCAGATAGTGAAGTACTCAAGAAGAATGAAGGACATGCGCTACATAACTCCCAACGCCTTCGCCTACGGGAGCCCGGGAGCGATGCTCAAACTCAACAAGCTTGAGGCCCTCCTCAAGGCTCTCCAGCCCCTCAGGAAGGAGGGTAGGAGACTTTTCTACGGTACATTTCCGAGCGAGGTGAGGCCGGAGTTTGTCCTTCC
This sequence comes from Thermococcus sp., assembly GCA_021160985.1. GTDB lineage: Archaea > Methanobacteriota_B > Thermococci > Thermococcales > Thermococcaceae > Thermococcus. The sequence continues at coordinate 3,434 of JAGHBN010000152.1, read as the reverse complement.
AGAGACGCTTGAGCTTCTCGTGGACTACGCTGACAACAGGAGGCTGGCCATCGGGGCACAGAGCGGGGACGATGCCATGCTCAGGGCAATGCACAGGCTTCACAGAGTCGAACACGTCCAGCGGGCTGTGGAGTATATGATTGAGTACGGCTTCGAGCCGGTCGTTGACTTCATTGTCGGCCTGCCAAATGAGTCACCCGAAAGCCAGCGCAGGAGCATCGAGCTTATGAAATGGATTATGCGGAAGGGGGGAAAGGTCCGCGCCCACTACTTCATGCCTCTCCCAGGGACGCCGTGGGCGAGATGTAAGCCGAGTCCGCTCAGTGAGGAGATGAAGAAGTTCCTCGGTAGAATGGCGGCGAAGGGAAAAATTGAGGGCTCATGGGGCAAGCAGATTGAACTGTCGAGAAAGCTTCAGAGGCTCATCGATGAGTTCTACGAGGAGCCGATGAGCCACACGGTTCCGGTCCGGAACGTCTGTTAGCGTTAGGATTTTATACTCCTTTTCCAATATTCGATCGGTGGGAAGATGTCGAGATGGCTCCTTCCAGCGGTCTCGATCGGCCTGTTCCTGGCTTTCTCATACCTTGCGTGGGGAGTGACAGGCCTCATCTCCGCGGCCATGCTTTCGGCGATAATTCTGCTCTCGGCCTCGAGCCCAAGGCGGGCGGGGATGATCTTCTACTTCTTCATTGGCTTCCTTGCCGGCTTCGTGGTGGCGATAATAATAGGCGTCAAAACGAACGCAACCGGCTGGGAGTCGGCGGTTTTAGTCTCTCTACCGTTCATCGGGGCATTGATAGCGTTGCTCTACGGGAGAAGGGGCAACTACATGAGCTGGCCCATCTTCGGCTTCAGGTATAACCTCTGAAGGTACGCCAATAAGCTTATAACCACATCCAACCGTTATCCACGCGACGGCAATATGTACGCCGAAAACTATAAAAGATTCCTAGAGCTTATAGACAAACTGCGAGAGTTTGAAGGTGCCCTCATCGTGGAGGGCATGCGAGACGAGGTAGCTCTGAGGAATTTGGGGGTCAGGGCGGAGATAATAAGGTTGTCCCGCTTTCCGTTGACAGAGATTGCGCTCATAGCCTCATCATATAAAGAGGTCATGATACTAACGGACTTTGACAGGAAGGGCGAAGAACTCGCAAGGAAGCTCCTCCAGTACCTGGAGGGCTATCCCTGCAGAGTGGACACAGAAACGAGGAAGGAGCTGAAAAGGCTCTCAAAGAAGGACATTAAGGGGATAGAAGAGCTCTACAGTCTTTACCTTAAAATCATCTCCGTTTCTGACCCCCGGATGGAGGGGATTCGATGAAGAGAAAGAAGACAGTGCTTCACCACATTTTGGCTGAAAAGCAGAAGTTTGAAAAACGGAAAGAAGGTGGTGGTATGTCGGCTAAAGACGAGTTTGGAACGACTAAATACGTAGTTTATGCTGAGTTCGAGGCAAATGGAATTGTTGAAAGGCCTGACGTTGTTGGTGCAATTTTTGGGCAGACTGAGGGTCTCCTTGGGGACGATCTCGATCTCAGGGAGCTTCAGAAGACTGGAAGGATTGGAAGGATAAGGGTCGAAGTTCACACAAAGGCTGGAAAAACCTACGGGACGATAACGGTTCCATCGAGCCTTGACAGGGTTGAGACCGCGATCCTGGCAGCGGCACTGGAGACCATCGACCGTGTTGGTCCTGCCGAGGCGAAGATAAAGGTTCTCCGCATTGAAGACGTTCGCGCTACCAAGAGGAAGTACATCATTGAGAGGGCTAAGGAGATACTTGAGAGCCTCATGGAACAGGAGATTCCGGAGACGCAGGAGATCACAGAGGAGGTCAAGAAGGCCGTCCGTGCCAAGGAGCTCATCGAGTACGGTCCGGAAAAGCTCCCGGCGGGTCCGCATGTGCCTTTCTCTGACTCGATCATCGTCGTTGAGGGAAGGGCTGATGTTCTCAACCTGCTCAAGCACGGCATAAAGAACGCCATAGCGGTTGAGGGCACATCGGTCCCCGAGACGATAATCAAGCTCAGCAAGGAGCGCATCGTCACGGCATTCACCGACGGCGACCGCGGCGGTGAGCTGATACTCAAGGAGCTCCTTCAGGTCGCGGACATAGACTACGTGGCCCGTGCGCCTGAGGGCAAGGAGGTAGAGGAGCTCACCAAGAAGGAAATTGTAAAATCCCTGAGGAGCAAGGTTCCCGCGGAGCAGGTCATAACCGAGATATTCTACAAAGGCAAGAACTTCTACGACGTGATAAGGGAGAAGGAGAAGGCTAAGGCCAGTGAGGAGAATGAGGGGAAGCCAAAGCCTGCTCCACAGCCCCAGCCTCAGCCCGAGAAGGCAGTTCAGCACAAGCCCCCTGAAAGACCAAAGCCTCCGGAGCCTGCGGAGAAGATTATAAAGCCGATAGCACAGCCGAAGTCTGCCCTCGATGAGTTTGGCGAGTTCATAGAGCGTGTTAAGAACGGCAAGGAATCGGTGGCCCTGCTCCTTGATAGGAACAAGAACGTGCTGGCCGAGATCCCTGTTAGGGAGCTCACGAGCAAGCTTGGGGGACTTAAGGATGTCTATGCCGTTGTTTTCAACGGTGTTATAACCCAGAGACTCATCGACACGGTCAGCGAGACCGGCATCAAGTACCTCGTTGGAGCAAGGAAGTACAACGTGGTCAGGCGCCCGGTAAACCTTAAGATAATAACCTTTGCAGAGTGAATTCTCTCTTTTTCTCTTATCTTCTCCGAATACTGCTCTCTGGAACGGCCCTCCTGCTGTTCCGCATTTTATGCTGCCTGCGGGACGCTTGATACCGGCATGTTCTCGACACAGTCGGCCGACCATCTCTTCCGCTGGGGCATTTTGGGGAAAAGAAATGGGAAAGCTCCGAAGACTAAACTTTATAACCGCTCCCTCCATTCTCCCACCGGTGAGAGAAATGAACATGGAAGAACTCATACTGAAGTACGCGCTCATCAACGCCTACACCCACAAGGGAAAGGCGAACCCCAAGGCGGTAATAGGAAAGGTACTCGGAGAGAACCCGGAGCTGAGGTCAAAGGCCAAGGAAATCATCCAGCTCGTAAACGAGATAGTCGCGAAGGTGAACGGGCTTTCCCTTGAGGAGCAGGAGGGCAAGCTGAGGGAGCTCTACCCGGAGTTCTTTGAGGAGAAGAAAGAGAAGAAGGAAGAGAAGAAGGGCCTCCCGCCACTCCCGAAGGCCGAGAAGAGCAAAGTCGTCACCCGCTTCGCCCCCAACCCCGACGGTGCATTCCACCTCGGAAACGCTAGGGCGGCAATTCTTAGCCACGAGTACGCGAGGATGTACGACGGCAAGTTCATACTCCGCTTCGATGACACCGACCCGAAGGTCAAGAGGCCCGAGCCGATTTTCTACGAGTGGATTAAGGAAGACCTCGAGTGGCTCGGTT
>JAGHBN010000011.1 GCA_021160985.1 Thermococcus sp. | reverse complement strand
CGACATAAGCGTCCACGCCGTTGATGCGATGGGCTTCGACGCCATCGAGTTCGGTGGAACAGCTGCCTGGGTTCTTGAGCTCGTCCACCGCGGTCTGCTCAAGCCGGAGGAAGTCGGTCTCAGCGGCAAGCCCGAGTTCACGAAGGAGGCACTAATTGAGCGCCCGGTCGAGGCGAGCGAGGTCAACGCGAAGCTCGTGGCAGAGCTGGCCCACAGAGTTGCTTTCGCCGAGAACGAGATAGCCAGGATAATAGGCCTCGGCAAGAGGAAGGCGAGCGTAATCTTCGACGAGAAGTTCAAGGACAGGCTGAGCTACGGCGAGAGCTTCAAGGACTACGCCGTCTTCACCCCGCTCGGCGAGGACGGTGAGATGACCCCGACGATGTACTGGGCGATAGGCAACTACATCCCGCTCCCGATCCAGGGAAGATACTGGACCTTCTACCAGTTCGGCGTCTTCCTTGAGCCGGAGGAGCTCGCCCAGAAGATAATAGCCAGCGCCCTCTGGGAGTTCTGGTACGACAACGTCGGCTGGTGCCGCTTCCACAGGGGATGGATGAAGCCCGTCCTCAAGGCTCTCTTCATGGAGGCCTACGGCGAGAACGTTGACATGGAGGAGCACGCCAGGAAGCAGATAAGGCGCCTTATAGAGTACGCCAGGAAGGCAGGCTATACCCCGGCCTTCTGGGACAGCATGCGCGTCATAGATCTCGTGGCCGCTGGAAGCGAGGAGTTCGGCAACGAGAACTGGGCCAGGAAGTTCAAGGAGGACAAGGTCGGCACCGCCAAGGAGTACCTCAGCAGGGTCTTAGAGGCCTACAGTGAGATTCTTGGAGTTGAGTGGAGGCTCTGAGGATATCTTTTACCTAACCCTTTTTATGTGCCCTTTTTTGTTGAAAAGTGAAAAACGAAAAGCTAACTGAAGACTTCAACGTAGAACCCGACCGGGACGTTGGTATTAACGTGGTCCGACTTCCAGAACTCCCACCATGGCTTGTTGATTGGAATTGAGACTGGGTAAGCCGACTTAGCCGCTGAGAATTTCACATTGTTGATTGGGCCGTCGTTCCGGATTTCACCCATGACTGCATAGGTGGAATAGCCCTCAACGCTGAAGCCCACGAGCAGTAAATTAAACCAGGGAGGTAATCTTTCTCCGGTGAGATAGTTTATCAATGCCCCAACAGGCGCACCTATTCCAAAGGAATATCCTTTTGTTTCAGTGTATATTTTGTCAAAGAAGTCCGCAAGGTAGACGTCTTTACCCCTGGGGGCGTTTAACGTTACGTATTCAATTGGAACGTCCTCCGGGTAAAATTGAGGTTTCTCGAAGCTTACTCCAGATTCTATGTCTTTAACTGATCCATGTTGAGATGAAATCTCAAAACGGTCAATCTTTGCGAAGTACCTTTCATTTCCAGTAAAGAGACATGTTGGATTGGGGTGATATGCGCTCTTGTAGCAGAAGTACTCCTTTTGATGTATGTAGTGGATAGTGCCCTTCACCCATATGTACCCCCACGTGTTGCTGGGTTCCATGTTTATAATACTGCCACCGCGGTACCAGTCTGTAAAAGACCTTCCTAAAACCTTCAGTTTTATTGAACTCGGATCAAAAGAGACCTTCTTTGAAATCTGGTCTCCAAAAGCGATTATGATATCGGGCCCTAGGTACGAGCCATGTTTTGCCCCGAGCTGGACTGTGGCACTGATTTTTGTTTTCGACTTTTTGTGAATTATGAGTAAAGGTATCTTGATGTTTGTAAAATAGCGTTCATCAGCCGTTCTCCACTCGTACCAGTGCTTCGTTGGACTCATCGGAGTAATCTCTTTGGACGAAGTTCTAATTATGTGGGGTGATGGAATAGAAACAACGGAGGCCTCTTTGAGGTTTAATTTGAACTTTATGCTCTTTTCGAGCTCCCATCCGCTCAAGGACCTGTCAAATCCATCAACCAAACTGTACACTTTCCCGTCTTTTTCCATCCATACGTCTATTCCAATGAACGCGGTTTTCGACCCAATTTTCTTTGCCGTGTTTTCTATCCTCTGAAGTTCACTTTTTGAGAGGTAAATGCTGTCCTTGAAAAACAAGTGGTCACTAAGTACTCCTCTTTTTATTACTATTGGACTTCCATTTTCAGCGAATGTCCATACTGCGTAGTATACCTTGGCCCCCTGGAACGCGGATGGAGTTGAGACATCAACCTCGACCTTTCCAATCGGGGTGGCCGTGGCAACTACCGCGATGAGGAGTGAAACCGTTAGTAGAAGCCCAATAAACAGCTTCTTTCGCACCACTTTCACCCCCATCAAACCTTTTTATTTTCTCTTACTGCGTTGAACAGAGAGAACAATAGCCCAACCCCAAGTGTCACAAGGAAATAAATGAAGCTCATTGAAGGGATCGTATCCCCTCTGGGAAAGTTTGAGGAAAAAGCTGGACTTTTCTATCTGCAACGTGGCGTTCATCATTACTGACGTCGTTTTGACCACCAGATAGTGGACTGGCTCAATTTCTGTAGGGGCCTCGAAGGATTTCATTACGTCTCCATTTATGTTTGTTTCCTTGTCGAGTAATATGATAGTCACGTTTTTACTCCTGTACCACCTCCCCAGATCAATGGTCTCTGACGAGAAAGATGCATAAACACTACCGTTAAGGTCGAAGTACAGCGTCACTATCGGCCCCAAAGACGGGTACCTCCCTCCTACCGGCGATACGATGATTCCAGGCTCCTGCATAAAAGTCACATTGCCCGTACTGACGTTCAAAATTCTTATCGTCATTGCATCTTCAGACGTGAGGTTGAAGGGTGTCCAGTTCTCGTATACTGTAGCCTTTATTGTTGGGGTAGTGTTACTTGCCTGGCGGAGACCATAGCCGGGTATCGTAAGTACTCCAAGGACGAACAATCCAATCAGCCTTTTGCTGGCCATCCTTTCCACTCCCTGACTGTCTCGACAATGTAGAGCAAGAGAAGATCGGAGACTACTGAGAACCACCGAAGACATGACAAAAGTCAGCGATACAATTTTTTATGGAGTAATTTTTTATGGAGTGGGAGGCGGTATGAGATAAACCCAATGCCCCAATTAGACCCACAGTTAAAAGGGGAAGTCCCCCCGTGAGGCCGCATAGGATGGCAAAAATATGTAAAAGAGCAAGTCTGTCACCTCCCCTGGAGTTGTCTGGATTCAGCGTGTTTTGTGGAACACGTAGCTTCCGGTATGATCGATGTAGAGG
>JAGHBN010000073.1 GCA_021160985.1 Thermococcus sp. | reverse complement strand
GACTCAAACGCTCCTCCTCTTTGCGGTCTCTATAGTCGGCTTCATACTCCTCGGTATCTGGGAGAAGAGGGTGGAGAACCCGCTCCTTCCGCTTGACATCATAACCTCGCGCAACCCGGCCATAGTGAACGTTGGAATAATGTTCGCGGCCTTCGGAATCTCGATGATGAGCCAGGCGAACACCTACATATTCCAGATGCCGGAACCCTACGGCTTCGGCAAGACGATACTCCAGAGCGGCCTCCTCATGACCCCCCAGGCCCTCGTGATGCTTATACTGGCCCCGCTCGCCGGAAAACTGATGCCAAAGGTCGGCGCAAAGCCAATAGCCCTCACGGGCGCTCTGGTGGCCAGCGCGGGCCTCGCTTTCATGTCAAAATACGCCACCAGCCTCTCGCTGCCGCAGTACGTCGCCATGATTGCAGTAGTCGGAGCGGGGATAACCCTCATGAACATCTCGCTGATAAACATCTTAGTCTTCAGCGTCCCGCCGAGGATCATGGGCGTCGCAACAGGTGCAAACAGCCTCTTCAGGAACTTCGGTTCGACCTGGGGGCCGGCAATAGCGGGAACAATAATGAGCACCTACTACGTCCTCTTCCACCCGCCGGGGGCTCCGGAGTTCGTGCAGATTAAAATCCCGACGGAGGAGGCCTACTCGGTGCTCTTCGGTGGGGCGGCAGCAGTTTACCTGTTCCTGGCGCTCCTTGTCCTTGCAACGAGAGAAGTCATGAAGGGCGGAAGGATACATGAGGTCGAAAATGAAGGGGAAAGGGACGTTGAGGTCGCTTAGCGCCCTTTTCCGCCTTTTCTTTTTGGCTCCTTTCACCCTCTCCCGTAAAACACCTTCAGGTACAGCTCCCTTATCTCCTCCGGCTTCAGCTCGACGGGGTTGAAGGCTGTAAGCCCGTCGCGGTAGGCCTTCTCCGCCATCTCGTCGAGCCTCGCCATAAAAGTTTCTTCATCAACGAGCTCGCCCAGTGTTGGCACTCCGAGCATCTCGTTGAGCTCCTTAACGACCTCGATGAGGTCTTTTGCAGTCTGGAAGCCGAGCTCCCTCGCTATCTCCGCGTAGCGCTTTCTCGCATAGTCGCTCCTCTTGGCGTTGAACTCCATCACGTGGGGCAGGAATATTGCGTTGAGCAGGCCGTGCGGACCGAGCCAAGCGGCCTTGTGGCTCATCGCGTGGCAGAGGCCGAGACGAGCGTTCAGGAATGCTATACCCGCCATAGTCGCCGCGTAGTGGACTTTCTCGCGGGCCTCTTCGTCGTCCTTGACCGAGAGCGGAAGCCACTTGTAAACTGTCTTTATCGCCCTAATCGCCATTGCGTCGCTGAAGTCGTTTGCCACCTTGGTGGTGTACGCCTCTATCCCGTGGACAAGGACGTCTAGACCGGAGTTTCTGGCGACTTCCCTCGGCATCGTCATCGGCAGGCGGGGATCGAGGATCGCCACGTCGGGCGCTATCTCGGGCGTAACGATGTTGTACTTGATTCCGCCCTTCTTCAGCACGCTTGCAGCTGACACTTCACTTCCAGCCCCGCTCGTTGAGGGTATCGCTATGAGTCTCGTCTTCAGCTTTGGAACAGGCTTTGGCTTTGAGAAGCGGTCAATGAAGGCTATCTCCTCGAATTCCAGCTCGGGGGCGTCGTAGAAGACCTTCAGAGCCTTGGTCGCATCTATTACGCTTCCTCCGCCGAGGGCAACGAGAAGGTCAGGTTCGAACTCCCTCACCTTCGGCAGGAACTCCTCTATTGTTTCCACGCTCGGCTCCGCCGGAAGGCCGGTTATCGAGAAGACCTCCGCACCGGCTTCCATCACGTAGTCCTCGGCCTCGCTGAGAAAACCATGCCTCTTCATCGAGTTGCTCGACAGAATGAGAACCCTCTCGTGCCCCTCAGCTTCCTTTTTGAGCTTCTCAAGGGAGCCCCTGCCCTCGATGATTCTCGTCTTGAGCCAGAACATTGTACTCACCGATAAAAATTGGGTACATTGACTTTTAACGGTCTCGATGATGTTAACTTCTCGTTTTCAACCTCCCGTTCAAAAAAGGCCTTTAAGCTGTCCTTCTTTACTATCTCCGATGCTCGTCAGGGGAAAAGTGGTGGGGAAGGAAGGGACGGCCCGTTTTGAAGCCCGGAAGGGTGAAGAGGGAATATCGCTCAGGGTGGAGTTTCCAGACGGAGAGCCAATCGACTACTCTATCGACTGTCCCTGTCTGGAGCCCCTTGAACTCCTCGGCCTCCTTCTGCCTGCCATAGAAGAGAGGCTCGGGGAGATAGATGCAGTCATCGTGGAAGAAGCCGTTGAGGACAGGAAATCTATTTTAGACAAGATTAAGAAGCTTCTGGGAAAAGAAAAAAGAAACGATACCGATTGATGGGAGCGCCCATCAGTCATTCTAAATCCTTGAACAGCCTCTTCAGGTTCCTCTCAAAGGGCGGGTAGACGATGCCCCTGTCCGTTATTATGCCGGTCAGGTACTTGTGCGGCGTCACGTCGAAGGCCGGGTTGTAAACGTCCACGTCCGGTGCTATCTTACAGCCGCCGCAGGTGAGAACTTCCTCCGGCTTTCTTTCCTCAATCGGTATCTCCTTCCCGCTTTTTAGCGAGAGGTCTATCGTCGAGAGTGGCGCAACGGTGAAGAACGGTATTCCGTGCTCCTTCGCGAGGACGGCGAGGGTGTAGGTGCCTATCTTGTTGGCGAAGTCGCCGTTGGCCACTATCCTGTCGGCGCCAACTATTATCGCGTCAACCCTCCCCTGCTGCATCACGAAGCCGGCCATGTTGTCGGTTATCAGCTTGAGCGGGATTCCATCGTAGTGGTACTCCCAGGCGGAGAGCCTCGCTCCTTGGAGGACGGGCCTCGTCTCGTCCACCCAGAGGAGCTTGAGTGTCCCATCGCGGTGCATCACCCTGAGAACAGCCCCAACGGTTCCGAGCTGGACTGTAGCCAGGCTTCCGGCGTTGCAGTGGGTTAGGACGTTCCCTTCCGGCAGAGCCTCGGCACCGTAATGACCCATCCTAAGGTTCGCCTCAACGTCCTCGTCCGCTATCTTCTGGGCCTCGGCCACAATCATGCGCTTTATCTCGTCGAGCGGGCTCTCAAGGTTCTCCTCGACGAGCTTCTTAATCCTGTTGAGGGCCCAGAAGAGGTTCACAGCGGTTGGCCTCGTATTCTTCAGGGTCTCGTATGCCCTGTAAAAGCCGTCCATGAACTCGTCCCTGGTCTTGGCCTTGGTAGTGTCGGCGTAGAGAGCTAAGCCAAAAGCGGCTGAGGCCCCAATCGCCGGAGCACCGCGCACCTTCATCGTGACTATCGCTTCGGCAACTTCTTCGACGGTTCTCAGCTCAATCGTCTTGAAATCCCTCGGGAGCAGAGTCTGGTCGATCATGATGACCTTTCCCGGCTCGTAGGTTACGCTCCTCGGGAGCTTCGTGAGTTCTTCCGGCCTGTACCTTATCTCCATAACCATCACCCCAAAGGGTTTAAGGGAGGAACTTAAATCTCCTTCGGTGATTGAAATGACGCTGAGAATATTCATTACCGGCCCGGCTGGAGTCGGGAAGACGACCCTCGTGGAGAGGGTGGCAAGGGAAGTCGAGAGATGGGGCTACATCGTCGGCGGAATGATAACGAGAGAAGTGCGGAGGGGAGGAAGACGCGTTGGATTCAAAATCATTGCCCTCGATACCGGAGAAGAAGGCACCCTAGCGAGCATCCGCGGGACGTCGCGCCTTCCAGGGGTACCGTTTGGGAAATACGTTGTTCATGTTGACGAGATTGAGAGGGTCGGCGTTTCGGCAATACGGCGTGCGCTGGAGGAGGCGGATCTCGTCGTCATAGACGAAATCGGCCCAATGGAATATAAGAGCGATGAGTTCGTGAGGGTTGTTGGCGAGGTTTTGAAGTCTGAAAAACCGCTTCTAGCAGTCGTCCACAGGAAGATGGCTGACAAGTTCCGCCCGCTGGGGAAGCTCCACACGTTGAGTGTTGAGAACAGGAACGCGGAGTTTGGAATAATCCTTGACGAGATAATGAAGGAGTTAAAAGGCATCAGAGGTTGAGGCTGTCCTTACAGGCCTCGCAGACCCACTTTTCTCCGCCCTCGATGTACACCTTGTAGAGCGGGCCGTACTGACCGCAGAGCTCGCATATGCCGTAAACTTCGGTCTCCTCCGTCATCTCCTCCTCGCTCTCGTTGCTGTATGTGTTTAGTGCCGCGAGAAGATCGGCAGCTGTGACGAATCCTATCGGCTTTCCGAGGCGGGTGACGAGGAGCCTTCTAATTCCCTTATCCATCATTTTATCGATCGCGTCGCTGATGTCGTAGTCGTCCTCTATTGTGATGGGGTTCTTTGTCATGACCTCCTCAACTTTCACGCTCTTGGGGTCCTTGCCCTTGGCCACGACCTTGTCTAGAATGTCCCTGTCCGTTATAATCCCTACAATTTCGCCCTTCTTAACAACCACGGCACTTCCTACCCTGTTTTTTGAGAGAATTCTGGCAACTCTGTGGACGGTATCGCTAGGCTTTACGATGACTGCCTTCCTCTTAACCACTTGTCCCACGGTCATCCTTGGTGCCATTTTACCACCTCGTCAACGGGAGTAAGAGAAGAGCCTTAAAAAGCTTTCCTCATCCTCTTCTTTTCAGAAGGTAGTACGTTAGAACAACCGTGATTATGAAGGCTAAAACCGCCAGCAGAAGCGGTTCCCATCCTATCGGGCTGTTGGATGAAACCGGAAAGGTTGTGATCTGGGACGTTGTTGGCTTTGCGGCGGTTTCAACGGCAGTTTTGGTGCTTGTATTCGTTGTTGTCATGATTCTGTAAGGTGAAGAGGTTGTTGCGTTTGGAACATGTGAAGCTGCGTAGGTGACGTTGGAACCCTCTTTTGCGGAAGGCGTTTTAAGAAGGGCGGAGGATGTTTTGTACACGAGGAGTGAGACGAGACCTGCAAGACCCAGGCTGATGACGTGAAGCCTCTCAAGTGAGAACGTCTTTTTGTGCACCTTCTGGATGCTCTTCCTTGGTATGAGAAGTATGGGCCTGTTGGAGGCCCTGTAGAGTTTCACTTCCTGCAGGCGCTTCCCGTACTTTTTTCCCGCCACCTCTACAAGCCCCACGCGCATCATCTTATCTATGTGGTATGACACTGTCGATATCGGCAGGTTAAGCTCCTTTGAGATTTCGCTGATTGACATGGGGGTGTCTTCTATCAGATGGAGGATTGCTATGGCCTTTTCGTTCATCAAGATCTGGGCTAGCTCCTTCGCCCTTTCATCGTTGATGTCAATGGTCTCGTAGCCCAAGAATCTCCACCAAAGGGGCTTTATGAGGTGCGGGTATTAAAGTTTTTCACAACTTCAATCCGTGTTGAAGTGATCAGAAAGGCCCAAGTAGGAAAAGGAAAGGAATCAAATTCACGGCTTCTCGAGAACGATCTCGATGGTTGAGGTGTTAGCGGTTCTGCCGTCAGCAGTCGGAAGCTCCTCGGTGCCGATCCTTATCTCCTTGACCCTGACCTCTGGGAGGAACCTGTTCCTGACGATCTCGGCGACATCAACGGCCCTGCTGATGGCCCTACCGCGCGCCTTAACGCTGACCTCCTTGGCACCCTCGTTGAACTGGGTTATAACGGCCAGGACGTAGTTCATAACCGGCTTCTTTCCAATGTAGACAACGTGCTCCTCAGCCATTTCTGGCACCTCCGGAAATTTTGTCGTTAGCGTATCGTGGAGTTTTGGTTAAATACTTTTCGGTTTATGTAGCTCTGAAACATGGAGCTTTCTGCATTTTTGAGCGGGGTTTAGTGGAATGATGCCAATTAAAACCACGTCTATTTAGCTTTGTTAAATAGGTTAAGTGGTAAAACTTATAAGGCTATGATACATGCTAATTCGGTGATTTACTTGAAAAGAATCATTGGACTGTTAATATCAGTTTTAATATTTGGATTGATAGTAAATCCAGCACTCGCCTTAGGGGAAGCAACACAAGGGACAAACGCTGGGGTTAAAACATATGAAATCGAAATTTACGGAGTTCCAACAAGGGTAACCATAGCCGAGAACTCCCTACTGAAAACCCCTGAAGAGATTAAAGCTTTCATTGAAAGCCACGTCAGCAGAGAGGAATTTTTGAACGGTGTTGTTGTGAATGTTTCCGAAGTCTCCTCCGGGAATTCACCACAAAGCGAAATGACAAAGGAATTCACTGTAAGTTCTCTAACGGAACCCCTCAGTGTTGACATGCTCTTTTCCGGTGTTCTTGAGGTTCTCTCTATAGGTCCTTTTATCCTCAGCGGCCCTTATGCGTTGCTTGCAATGGCAATAATAGCAGTTGCAATTACCGTCGCGTATGCAGTATATGGTGACGAAATCAGCGATGAAGTTCGTGAAAAGCTCGATAGT
>JAGHBN010000050.1 GCA_021160985.1 Thermococcus sp. | reverse complement strand
GAGCTCCTCAACAAGACAGTTATCGTCATAGCGAACCTTGAGCCCAAGAAGCTCAGGGGAGTAGAGAGCCAGGGAATGCTTCTGGCGGCTGATGACGGCGAGAACGTCGCCCTGCTCATGCCCGACAAGGAAGTAAAGCTCGGCGCGAGGATAAGGTGAGGTCTTTTTTCGAAAGCCTTTTCTCTTCTTCCGCCGTAGTTTGATGGGTGGTGTGATGTTCTTCCGGAAGAAGAACGAGGTGCAGAAAGCCGACTGGGAAACACGTATGAGGCGTGTGGCAGCAAAATACAACACGACGTACGATGCAATAGATCACCTAACAGGAACCATACTGGAGCACAGGCAAGGAATAATCGAACTCCTTAAACGAGCAGATCAAGATAATAACGAGGAAAAGATAAAAAAGACACTTGATATCAGCGACGGGGGGTATTATATATAAAATCTATGCAAGATAAAAAATTCCACGAGATCGCAAGGCACACAAAAGAACCACCCTTCGTAAAACTGGTGTTCATACAACCGTTCCTTGCAATGGCCCTGGCAGAGCACACGGGTATATACAACGGGAATATCGGACACATTGTGGGAAATGCCCTGTCGGACATAGCAGAAGATGGAAAACACTACGAACACCTGAAGCAAAATCCAGATCTAATTGTGGACATGATCCAACTACAGCTAGAAAAGCTAGGATACCGATACGACAAAGACAAACTACGAGAAATGATGCGAACGGCTGTAGAGAAAGCAGGAAAAATCGTCGATAAGCTATACAATAAATATCAAGAAGATCATCTTAAGGCGCTCCGCACAGCACTCAAGGCGGACAACCCATTCCCGGTTCTCAAACAAGCAGGCATCGACATAGAGCCAGAACTGGAAGAGTTCAGGCAGTTCCTGGCGGAGATCAGCGGGAAGAGGGTGGAAAAGAAGTCTGCCCCGTCATTGCCGACGAGCGGTTCTGGAACGCTGGCGGAGCTGGGAGAGGCCAGCCTCGAAGTCTTCTCAATCCTCAGGGCGCTTAAGTTTATCAGCTATAATGGAGAGGCTGTGAACAATGCCATTAGGGAGCTCGAGGAGAAAATAGACGAGATCACTGGCCTTGAGGAGCCTTCATCGCAGGACGTATACAGGCTCGGCCTCTATTACCTGGCCCTCGACTACGTGAGAAAGGGGAAGTTCGAGAAGGCCGAGAGGGTTTTCAGGAACCTCTAATAAAACCCTCGAGATCAGTAAAGTCCATCATCTCTCTGGTTTTTCCTTCGATCTCCTTGGCGATGAGCAGGAACCCTTTATTTTTCACGTCAAATGACTCCGCCTTTTTCTTCAGCCCTTCAAGTGCCCTTTCCGCATCATTTCTCTTCAGCTTGCTCCACTTAGCCTCCACGAAGAGCAGGCCGTCATCGAGCTCAAGGACCGCGTCTATCTCCTCGCCCTTGTGCCACCACCTTGCGACTCTTCTCTGCCCGAGGTCAATGATCCTGAGCCTGAGCATCTCCCTAACGAGCCTCTCGAACATTTTGCCGTAGTATGCGTTGAGCTCGCGCTCAATCTTCGCCCAGACCCCGTCAACCAGGCCAAGCTCCAAATCGGCCAGGTTGGGGTACACAAAGCGGAACCAGAAGTTGAAGAAGTTGTCCCTGATGTAGTAGCGCCCCCTCTTCCTCCTCCCGTATGGAAGCTCGTAGCCAATGATGTCGAGCCTCTCAAGGATGTCAATGTACCTCGAGAGATTTCCCCTGTCAAGCCCAGTAAAGCTCACAAGCTCCCCGAGGGTCTCATAACCGAGTGCAAGAGCCTTGAGAATCAGTTTGTAGACCCTCGGCTCCCTCAGATCTTCCCTGAGAAGGAATTCGGGCTCCTCGTAGAGGACTTCACCCTTCCTCAGAACCTTTTCCCTTATGGCTTCCTCAACGCTTAAATCCTTCACGAGGTCGAGGTAGAAGGGAACGCCGCCGAAGACTGCATAGGTTTTCACAAGCTCCTCCATGCTCCTCCCAGAAAGCATTTCAGCTACAGCTTTAATGTCGAAGGGCTCAACCTTCCACTGCCCAGTCCTCCTCCCGTAGAGCGGGCTCTTGTACTCAAGGGTTCTCTCCATCATCCCAATTGAGGAGCCACAGAGAACGAGAAATATTCCTGTATCCTTGAGATGCTCATCCCAGGCCTTCTGGAGAACGCTTAAAATTCCGGGCTCAAGGCCCATGAGGTATTGGAACTCGTCCAGAACGACGGCCATCCTCTCGTTTTTTATCTCATCCGCAAGGTAACGGAAGAGCTTTTCAAAATCCCGGACCTCTCTAAAGTATTCTCTCCCCGTAAGCTCCGAGAATTTTTCTGCCAGCCCTTTAATGTTCTCACTCATTGAATCGGCGGTGGCAAGGAAGTAAACGCCCCTCTTGTCTTTCAGGAACTCCCTGAGGAGCATAGTCTTTCCAACCCTCCTCCTTCCATAGAGGATTATGAGCTGTGCACTGTCCTCCCCCCACTTCCTTTCGAGGAACTCCAGCTCCCTTCTTCTGTTCACGAACATGGGACCACCATCAAAAATGATGTTGGCAAGGTATAATAATTTTTCTACATCATTTTTAGCATGCGCTGTTGGCCGTGAAAGGGCTTCAATGAGAGAACGTTAAGGAATTGAATGGCCCAGTGCCGATGTTTAGTGATTCACTGGAACAAAAGGAAAACTCAGAAAAACGGGCTTTTGGACTTCAGAACCTGAGCTCCACCCAGTTTTCCTTTCTGCCCTTGAGTATCTTTACCAGCCCTTTCTTCTCAAGCCTCTTGAACATCCTCCACGCGGTGGTCTTTGGTATCCCTATTGCCTCCCTTACCTCTGCCTGGCTGGCCCTTCCTCCTTTGTCGAAGATGTAGAGAAGGGCCCTCTTCTCGTCCTCGTTGAGGTCGAGGTTCTCGAGCTTGGCCTGGAACTCCTCGCGGCTGGGCGGTGATTTTCTCCCGCCGTTCTTTCTCCAGAGCAGGTATGCCAAACCTCCAGCCACACCAAGACCGGCAAGGATTAGGAAATACGTTAAACTCTCCGCCACATCTGCACTCTCGGTCTCTCTGCCACTGAGGGTGTAGGAGACGCTCTGGTTACCCGGCGGCATTGTGATGGAATTTCCGGCTATCTCAAGCGGTATGTCGCTCAGGTCAACCACTATGGCATCTTCGGGAAGCACAACGGTAAAGGGATTGCCGGTCTCAACGTGAAGCGTCCACACTATGCCCTCCTTCGAGGTCAGGTCGGGGGTATAGTAGGCGATTCTAAGCACTCCGGCGTCCCCAGGGTATACGAGGACGCTCCCGTTCTCGAGCCTGAAATTGAGCGGGTTCCCGTTCTCGTCCTCAACAATAATGTTTTCGTAATGTTCGCCGAGGAGGGGAATCTCAACCTGGGAAGCGTAGTCATCGGGAAGAACCTCGTATTCGACCATGACGTATCCGTCGTTATAAACCGTCAAAACTAGGGACGAGAGGGTATACGCACTAACCCCTGGCAGGAGGATAAGGGTTATCATCGCAAGGACCGGGGCCCACTTGAGTTCCATTCAAGCATCCCTCCAGAGGAAAAAGGAAAGGTCAGGAGTGGGCGAGGATAAACTTTTCGACCTTCTGGAGCATTTCCAGGGCTACCCCGAAGTGAACCCTAGCCTGAACCGGCTTCTCTGCCCTGAGGAGCTGGGTACCTATTTTGAGCTCCTGCACTGCCACCTTCAGCTGAACCTCTGCCTGGGCGGTGTTGACACCCCTTGCCTTAAGCTCGCGGAGAGCCTTTTCGTCCTTCTGAATCCTCCCGTTCATTTCCTCCAGGAAAGCGCGGACGTCCTTCAACTTTTCATCGAGCTCCCTCTCGTGGGCCTTCCTCATCACGAAGGCGATAGCTTTGTGGAACTCTTCAATCGTCTCCCTGTTCTCCTCCATGACGCTCAGGGCTTCCTCCCACCTGCCCTCATCGGCGAGAGCTTTGACCTCGTTGTAGACCTCTGAGAAGGCATCGAGCCTCTCCTGGAGCTCCGTCACGTTGTAGCCATTTTCCTCGCCAGCTTCAATTGCCTTCTGGACTATCTCCATCCCCTTCTCGCCCTTGGCCAGGAAGTCCTTAACGACCTTATCTGCGTTTGCATAGGCGAGCTGCCCGCGAACCTTTCTCAGCTCCTCGTCGAGGAGGGCTTTCTTCTCCTTGGCGCCTTCATAGTCCTCCTTCGCCTTTTCGTAGTCTCCGGCCTTAAGGTCATCCAGTACAGCTTTGTAGGCCTCCCTGGTCTCGTTGTAAATCGTTGTGAGGTTGCTCACGTCTATCCCCTGGTTCTCCGCCAGTTTTATTGTCTTCTCAACGAACCTGAAGTACTCCATCGTCCGTGTGATATCCATTTTAATGCGTTCCCTGGCATCCTGGACCTTTTCTTTGACTTCATTTAGGGCCGAGAGGAGAACCTTGTAGTGGTGCATTGCTGTTAAGCTGTCTAGTATCGAGTTGCAGTAGTCACCGGCCTCGTATTCACTGACCGCCCTCTCCTTGTACTCTTTGGCAAGCTCGTAGTGGGTCAGTATCGTGGAGTTTTCGGGAAGCCTGTCCATTATGGATTCTATCTTCTCCCCAGCGAAGCTGCTGAGCCTCTGAAGCTGCTCGATCAGCTGGCCGGCTATCACCATTTCCCTGGTGCTGTTGTCTAGATCCCCCGCCCCCGACCAGGTGGTGTTGACCTCTGCAAGACCGATGGGTATTATACTTCCCACCAGCAGTATTGTAAGGGCCAGTGCAAGGCCCTTTATCCCCTTCATGGGCATCACCGATGGGGTCTACGGTTTAACTCTATTTGAGGGCTCCGATGAAACGAACGTCTCAGAGCGTTCCATTTTTCTCAAGTTCCCTTATACGGAGCGATGTGAGGCATATGCCCTCCATCAAGTTTCTAAAATTTGGAATTTCTCCGAACTGGGCGTATAAGCTTCCGTAGCTCGGGTGCCATGCATCGACCTGCTCGCGTCCCTTTGCGGTGATGATATACACCACCCAGCCCCTTTCTTTAAGGGTCTCCACGAGCTTCCAAGCGCCCGTCATGTCATTCTCATTTTCTATCTCGATCCCGTATTCGGTTTTGATTTTTTCGAACACTTCCTTCATGTCATTCCCCAGATAGATTAGGTGAGGGGATTAAAAACCTTTGAGTGCCCTGAGAAGGAGTCTCACTGCAACCAGTATCAGGAGGGCTGAGAACAGTATCTTGAACCGTCTTGGGTGAAGCTTTGGGACAAGCCTGGCCCCTATAGCGGCCCCCATTATGAGGCCCGGGGACAGCAGGAGGGCCGCTTGGATGTCTACCTGACCCAGTGTGAGGTGGGTGGCGGTTCCAACCAGGGCAGTGAAGAACAGGGCGAGGCTGGAGGTTCCAACCGCGTAGTTAACCGGGAGGCCCGCGAGGGTGTGGAAGAGGGGGACGTTCAATACCCCTCCGCTGACCCCCAGTAGGCCGGAGGCCAGGCCGGAAAGGGTGCCGATGAGGGGAACCTTCCCGTAGTTTATCTTCAGAGCCTCCCCTCCCTTTATCCCATCGTTTCTCCTCACGAAGACGTAGGCAACGTAGATT
This sequence comes from Thermococcus sp., assembly GCA_021160985.1. Taxonomy (GTDB): domain Archaea; phylum Methanobacteriota_B; class Thermococci; order Thermococcales; family Thermococcaceae; genus Thermococcus. The sequence goes on along the minus strand of JAGHBN010000050.1, from coordinate 5,919 downwards.
AAGAGGAGTCCGAATGCCGCCTCAAGAACTCGTGAGTCCAGGATTCCCGAGAGGTACGCGCCCAACACCGCGGCGGGGATTGAAAAAGCCTCCTTCAGAAACGCCACCCTGTAGAGGACTCTCCCTGCCCGAATGTGGGCGTATGCGGAGGAAAGGGAGCTTATGGTTATACAGGCGAGGCTGGTTCCGATGGCTACGTGAATGGGAAGTCCGAGGAACACAAGTGAAGGGACTATGAGAAACCCGCCCCCAGTACCAAAGAGCCCCGCCACAGTGCCTATGAAGGTGCCGATTAAAACGGCTATCACGGGATTAAGCATTCCGCATCAGCCCAGTATTTTCGGGAGGGTTTATATAATTTAGCGGGCGAATTACAATTTCGACAAAAAAGTTTTAAACTTTTAAACTGAAACATTCTGATCACAATGGGATGGAAAAAATACTGGCTTATGGTGCTCCTAATCTTTGTGGTAACCCAGCCAGGAGCGATAGCCTTTGCCAATTGGGATGCTCCGTACGGTTTCTACAGAGACCTTGCCGCGTGGATGGAGGCGAGCTTCGGAGGGCTTCTCGGGATCATTATCCTCGAGGCCCACTGGTGGAGGAAAGGAAGACTTAGTCCCGCCCATCTCACAGTAACCGTAATTCTTCTGGGGATTGTGGTATACATCGGCCTAACTGCCGACAGAATGGCCTTTTTGGAAATCGGAATTACCCACTCTCTCTTAGGGTTCGTAGTCGGTAGCGTCTTGGCATTCGCTTTGGCAGTTATGATAGCTCCAGCCTGCTTCCTCCAGGCTGTGGTTGGAGAGCTTTACTATCCCTATGATAGGCCTCTTGTGATTGCGTGGTTGCTCATGGTAATTACAGCGCTTCTCTTTGAAGTGGCTTGTTTGAAGGAAAGGGAAAAGAGAGACCCACACAGCCGGAAGGTTGATGCCCTCCAGAGCATCTCGGGCGGGGAGGTCATAACTACCGCGAAGGTTCACATCATCGCGCAGGCTTGTCCTGAAGCCAATTTACAGTTTTGGAGGCACCATGAGGGCAACATCCCTAACTCCTACTTCAAAAGGCGTTGGGATTTTTGCATTGGCCCGATCAGGATTTTACTCTCTTCCTGATGTTCTTGAAACTCAAAAATGGGTTCCTTAGCCCAATGGAACGATCTGAAACGTTGTGTATCCTGCTTTTTCACCGCATCCCTCATATACAAATGTTCCCTAGACACAAACAGGTGATGAGTCATGATGGGAAGGAAGTTGAAGGTGGGGTTCATTATCCTCCTGCTGGTGCTCTCCCTGGTTCCGGCTTACACTGTGATTGCTGAGGACATGGACTCAGACGGGAATGACACGGACACAGGCGACACATCCGCCGCAAACAACACAACTGTGATTGAGGAGAACGTCACGAACCCAAGCGTGAACGCGACCAGCGTGGCTGCTGAAGTCCTGCTCAGGAACCTTGAGAGGCTCCAGAACTACACGTCCTCTCTGATCAACGGGACAGAGGACGTGGGCACTGAAGTCCTGGGACTGTATGAACAGGCCCTGAACCTTACAGAGGAGGCGAAGGCTCTTTATGAGGAAGGGGAGTACAAAGAGTCGCTCCACACCTCAATACTCGCCATGAAAACCTATAAGGAAGTGATCAGGGGCATCCGGTTCAGCACCAAACCAGAGCGCGAGATGGAGATGGAAAGAGTTAGGGTCGAGGCAAGGAGAACCCTTCAGTACCTCAAGCACGTGGAAGCCCTCATAAGGGCTGCTGAAAGGAAAGGAGTTGACGTTTCCAACGTAACTGAACTCTACAACCAGACCCGCCTCGCCTACACAAAACTCCTTGAGAACGCGGAAGCCAACAACACCACTGCCATAAATGCGGCCCTTGAAGAGGCCAGAGCCCTCAAAACCCAGCTGGAAATGGAGCTCAGGAACCTCCACAAACAGTTTGCGGCAGAGAATGCTGAAAAGATGGCCAGGGCATTCGAAACAAGGCTTGAAGTCATAGAGAAAGCTCTTGAGAGAATGAAGAAGAGGCCGGGAGTGAATGAGACTGACATAGAAAACGTAACCCAGGAGCTTGACCAGCTGAAGGCCCAACTCGAACAGCTCATCAGCGAGGGCAAGTACTCTGAAGTGCTTCGTCTCATAAAGGAAGCTATGCCGGAGCTCAAGAGGGCTGCACTCCACCTCAATTGGATCGAGAAGGACGAGAAGACACAAACGCCCGCGGGTGGGCCTAAGGGCAATTCTGACAAAGGGAAAGGCTCCAAGGGCCGCGGGCATTGAGGTTTGCTGATTTTTGCCTTTTCTTTGATTCGATAGCTTTTTAGGACTCCCTCGGCTAAAATTCTCAGAGGGATGTGGAATGAAAGGGAGAATGGTCTCGTTAATCCTCGCGTTCACGCTGGCTCTATTACTGGTTGCCCCCATGGAGGCTCAGTCAGTCGTATCACTCTCACTGGAAGTCTATGAGGACGGCTACGTCCTTGTCAATGAAACCTACTCGACAGCGAACTACACCGTCGCGCTCGAAATCCCCCTGCTTGGAGAATACGTGGAGGGCCTCATTGCGGTTGATGAGAACGGAAATGTCCTCCCTGTGGAAATGAACGGGGACACTGTAACGGTCTATTTTGAAAACGCCAGCTTCATAACCATTTCTTACTACACTCCCGACCTCACCTCCAAGGACGGTCCGGTCTGGACGGTATCCCTTGAGAGTCCTATCCCCGTCCAGATATCACTTCCCGCGGACTCGGTGATCGTTGATCTGAGCGACATCCCGATGGAAATCAGAGACAACGTTATAGTGATGCCCGCTGGCAATATCAGTGTCTCGTATGTTGTCCCAATACAGACACCGACCACAACCACTTCATCAGCCGGAGGGGACTCAGGAGCATCTGGAACCGGCACAACTACGACAACCACAACAACCACTTCTTCCCAACCGGCTGGAGGATCCTCCGAGGGCTCTGGCGGAAGTGGGGCATGGTGGGTTATACTGGTTGTTGCACTTGTTGGTGCTGGAGCCGGATACGTTTACTTCCAGAGGGGATGGAGCACTCGAAGTGAGGAGGCATCAAACCCGGAAGCCCTTGAGGCGTTCCGGAAGAGAATAGAGGCCATGGAAGACCTCAACGATGACGAGAGGGGGGCGCTAATTTTCCTGATCGAGAACGGTGGAAAGGCCCCCCAGGCCAGGGTTAGAGAGGCTCTCGGACTGCCCAAGACAACCGCGTGGAGGATGTTCAAGAGGCTCGAGGAGAGAGGTCTTGTTAGAGTCTACAAGCTCGGAAGAGAAAACTGGGTCGAGCTTGTCCTTGAATGAAGCTTTTAGCTTCTCCTGCCTTTTTTATTCGCGTCAAATTTCTTTCTGAAGCGGCCCATGGATAATGGGTGTAAAAAGGGTAAAAACGCCCTTTTAAGGGTCTCACGGAACCTCAAAGCCAAGGCCCTTCAGGACCATCCTCAGGGCAAGCAGGGCCATGACGACCGCGAAGGCTTTCTTGAGGTCGCTTGCCTTCGTCCTCTTCGCTATCCTCGCGCCGAGCTGGGCACCGACGATGAGACCGGGCACGAGGAGGACGAGCCACTGGACTTCAACGTTGCCCATCATGTAGTGCTTGAGCGCTCCTGCCGTCGCCGTAAATACTATCGCGAAGCTTGATGTAGCGACGGCGTAGTGTATCGGCAGGCCGAGGTACGTCAGGAAGGGCACGTTAATTATCCCTCCGCCGACGCCGAGGAGGCCGCTCGCTATTCCGGCGAAGAATCCGCCGAGGGGCACCAGCTTGTAGTTGATCTCAACGTCCTCAAGCCTTACCTCGGTCGGCTCTGCCGTCTTCTTGCGGTATATTCTTATTGCAACGACTATGAGAGCGAGACCGAAGATGACTTTAAGCTGGGATGCGCTTATGAAGCTCGTCATCCACGCCCCGATGTAGGCACCGACTACAGCGGTCGAGGCCAGCAGGAGGCCGGCCTTGTAGTGTATCCTCTTCTGCCTTGCGTACGCTATCGCCGAACTGAGCGATGTGAAGACCACCGCCGCGCTCGACGTTCCAACCGCGTGGTGTATCTCAACGCCAAGGAAGTTCAGCGTCGGCACTACGAGGAACCCACCTCCGAGGCCAAACATGGCCGCGAGGATGCCTATGAATACACCTACTGCGAAGTAGCCAACGTACTTAAGCAAGGAATCACCTCCTCAGGATTTTCCGTATCGCATCGCTTATGCTCCACACTTCTATCAGGCCTTCCTCAGCCACCCTCTCAAAGTGCCTGTCGTTGGTTATCAGGGTTGCTCCGGTTTTCAGGCATGTGGCAGCATGAACAGCATCAGCTATTTGAGTTGGAGGAAAGTAAGGAAGGACGCGAAGCACCTCCTTCCGGGTGGGGTTGACTATTTCCATTCTAAGCTTAAGAAACTCGTAGAAGTCCCCAGCACTCAGCCTTTCGGCATACTTCCAATATTCAGCCAGCAGAACGTCGTTTCCAACAATGTGGTATTTCTCGTCCGACAAAATGTGGGGTAAGAGCTCTGTGGTGTCCGTCCAGCCTCTTTTTACCGCGGCTATGAAGACGTTGGTATCGATAGGAAATTTAGAGGCCGTAGAGCTCCTTCGCAACCCTGTTCCCCTCTTTCTCGGTTTCTTTCTGAAGTTCATCGAGGTTCAGGCCCTCTGCGTTCTTTATCATTTTTTCGAGCATCTTTTTGACGTCGAAGCGCTTTATGATTATTGTATCTCCATCTATCTCGGTTATCAGGAACTCCTCCCCCGGCTTTATGCCCATTCTCTCCCTGATGTCCTTCGGGATGACTATCCTTCCTTTGGTGTCAACTTTAGTCAGTCCCACTTTTCTCACCAGTCCCACTTGTATCGGCAGGGATATATAAAGTTTACAGTTCGAAGGCTATAGCCTCAATTAGCTTTATCAGCGCCTCAAGGTCGCCCAGGTGGAGCGTCTCGACCTCGCTGTGGAGGTACTTTATTGGAACGCTCAAAGCTAAGACCTCGCTCTTGTGCTGAAAGACCGAGGCGTCGGTTCCGCCGCCTGTGACGCCCACCTGGAGCGGAATCCCGTTCCTCGATGCTACTTCAGCGACCTTTCTTGCGAGCCTTCTGGTGTAGATTGCCGAGTTGTCAACGGCCCTTATCACGGCCCCTCCGCCGAGCCTGACGTCTCCGGTGAGGTTGTTGCAACAGGCAAAGGAGTCGATAGCAAAGGCGTACTTTGGAGAATAGCGCTCCGCCAGGAACTTTGCCCCCTTGAGGCCTATCTCCTCCTGCACCGTGAAGGCGAAGACCCACTTTCCATCGAGGTCGTGGTCGACCAGGTCTTTTATCGCCTCGACCAAGGTAACAACCCCAAAGCGGTCGTCCAGGGAGCGTGTCGAGACGTAGCGGTCGTTTAAGATTGCGAAGTGCTTCTTGAAGACGGCGTAGTCGAGCACCTTCACTCCCAGAGCTTCCGCCTCCTCTCTGCTCTCGGCGCCGATGTCTATTACCAGCCTGTTCCAGGGCACTGGATCGAACTTCCTCTCGAGGTTGAGGTGTACTGGTAGAGCCCCAATGACGCCGTCGAGCTTTCCGCTCCTGGTAATGACGTCGAGGTGCCTGCCGTAGAGGAGCCTGTCGTCTATCCCACCGATTTTTCTGAAGGTGAGCTTTCCGTCTGGCCGTATCCCGGTAATCAGGAGTCCTATCTCGTCCATGTGGGCCATGAAGATGCCCTTGGGCTCGCCCTCGCCGAGCTCGACGATGAGGTTTCCAATTGTGTCAACAGTGTAATCGGCGTAGGGCTCAAGCCACTCGCCTACCTTCTCCCTTACCTTTTCCTCGTAGCCTGAAATTCCCGGAATCTGGGTTCTCTCCCTTAACTCTTCAACGAGCATGCTACCACCTCAGAG
>JAGHBN010000097.1 GCA_021160985.1 Thermococcus sp. | reverse complement strand
GCGTGGTTGAGGTCGTTGAAGACGGAGATACAGTGTACGAAGATGCAGTAGACGTCTCGGTCACCGTGGTCGTCTCGGTGACTGTGGTTGTGGTTGATGTGGATGTCGTTGTGGTTGCCGTAGAGGTGGTCGTTGAAGTCACTGTTGTGGTCGTCGTTGGCGGGAGGGCACCGTAGTAGTACTGGAGGGAAACGGGCAGTGTAACGTCCCTGGAAACGGCCGTGCTCTCCTTCACTACAGGTTCAACCTCGGAGGGCCCGATGCTCGGAGCCGCAACGGTCGGGTTTGGTGAGTACGACCAGACCCCAAAGGACTGATATATGAGGTCCGAGTCTTTCACACCCTCTTCGAAAACGGCCCCATCCTCCTGGAGCTTGAGGATCCAGGCACTGGTCTGCGCCTTTCCAAAGCTGGAGCTTGACCCGAGAATCACCACGGCGTCAGGAGAACCCACAATTCCGAAGGCCTGATCATCCCCGTTACCGCCGTAAACCCTGTGCCAGTCAAGTTCCCCGCTATCCGGCGAAAACCTCAGCACCCATGCCTTAGAACCAGAAACCTCGGGGACGCTGTATGTGTAGCCCACCAAGAAGCCCCTAGACCAGTCCAACACGGCGAGCGAGGTCCCGAGATCCCTGTTGGGACCGCCGTAGCTCTTCACCCACTTCAAATTCCCGTCAGGGTCGATCCTTCCAACCCATATGTCGTACTCGCCGGCACCAAAGCTCTTCGTGGATCCAACGAAAACCACATCCCCGTCCAGAAGGGCTATCTCCGACACCCATTCGTTGTCAACCCCTCCAAACATCGTGTTCCAGACAACGTTTCCGTCGGTGTCCAGCTTCAGTATCCATCCGCTCCCACCGTCGCCAAAATGGCTGTAGGGCTCAGAGACACCCAGCCAGTAAACTCCACCGACGTAGATGTTGTTGGATCCATCGACCGCGACGGAGTCGCCCCAGTCCCATCTGGTTCTTCCATACGCCCTGCTCCAGACCACGTCGCCAGTTCCGCTGAGCTTTAGAACCCAGAGATCCGAGGACTCCCCCGGATTCGCCCCGTAGCTTGTTGTTCCCCCCACAACAACTATCTTACCCGCGTGGTCTATTGCGACGTCCATGGCCCTGTCGTCTCCGGGCCCGCCGTACGTTTTCTGCCACCTTATCCTTCCATCAGGATACAGGCGAAGAACCCAGACGTCGTAGCTTCCCGCACCGTAGCTCGCGGTGCTCCCAACGATTACGATATCTCCATTGGGGCCCACGGTCACCCCAGTGGGGTAATCATCGCCGGGGCCGCCGTACACCTTGCTCCACTCAACGGTTCCATACGGGGAGAACTTGACCACCAGGATATCCCCGTTGTACTTCTCCTTCCCGACCCAACCAACGGCAATAATGCTCCCATCGTCAAGCTGGGTGGCCGTGTTGAGGCGCAGCCATCCCGAGCTCCCAAGGCTTTCTATCCAGTAGGCCCCGGAGTCCCCCGCGGCAAAGCCGAAAAACTCCGCAGTGCTAAGGAGCATAAGGGACACCAGGATCAAACCAGGCAACCTTCCAGCCATCATACCACCCCCATGGTGACAACCTGGATGGGTGTAGGAATTTCAACTAAATAAGTTTAACCCAGTCCAAAAGCTTAAAACGATGTGGGCCGGAGAAGTGTTATGCAGTTTGAAGAAAGCACCGTAAAAAAAGGTGAAAGGTACTACAGGAAGGGCAAAGTTCTGTGGGTCGTGAAGAGCGGGGGAAAGCTTTTCTCAAAGGTGCTGGGCACATACCCCTACTACGTTGAGATCGACCTCGAGACCGGGAAAAACATCTGCACCTGCCCGCTCGGAGGGAACTGCAAGCACGTCGCCGCGACGGTCACGGCCTACGAGAAGGGAGCCTACTTCGAGGCATTCTCAAAGAGTGTGGAAGTGTTCCCGGAGGCTACCGCCCTGGAGTTCCTGAACGAGGTTCCCGAGCTGGCACTCGATGTGACACTCAAGGAGCTGAGATTTTACCTCAACACGGACGAGAGCGGGAGCGAGGTGGCGAGGCTGTTCCTCAGGGCTTTAAAGCTCGTGGAAAGGAGCGGAAGGGAGGAGGCCCTCCACATTCTTGAGGAAGTTCTCGAAGAATACAGGCACGTGTTCCCCGACTATGAACTAATTACAAAGCTCGAAGAGGAGTTAATGGCTATCAAAGCCCCCTTTCAAAAAGCCTTATAAATGCTCTGCTGCCCAAAATAAAACTTAGAGGGTGAGATGATGAAGGCCATTTACCGGGAGATGTGCCCAAACTGTTCTGATAGAATCTCCGATGAGAGGCTGTATCTCAAAAACCCATGTGAAGAGTGCCTTCCGAAGCCCGTTCACGCTGATCAATATTTTGAACTCGTGAGTGCAGTGAGAAACGCCCTTTCACTCAGGAGTGCACTCAAGGAATGGGAAAAACTCTACGAGCTCGAAAACGGACTGAGAGAGGTGGAATCATTCTTTGAGAAGGCCACGGGGTTCACGTTTTGGAGCGCCCAGAGGACGTGGGTAAAGAGGCTGCTGAAGGGAAGGAGCTTCTCAATCATAGCCCCGACCGGGATGGGGAAGAGCACCTTCGGGGCTTTCATGGCCGTGTGGTATGCAACTATAGGGCAGAAATCCTACATCGTCGTCCCAACGACCCCCCTCGTGATCCAGACGGCCAAGAAAATCGAAAAGATCATCGAAAGGACGGGAGTCAAGGTAAACCTTGCCTACTATCACGGCAACCTCCGGAAGAAAGAGAAGGAGGAAATGCTGGAGAAGATCAGGGAAGGAAACTACGACATCCTGATAACGAGCGCCCAGTGGCTTTCAAGGAAGTACGAGGAGGTTCTAAAGGGGCGGCACTTTGACTTCATATTTGTTGATGATGTGGACGCCTTCCTCAAGGCCAGCAAGAACATAGACCGCTCCCTGTTCCTCCTCGGCTTCAACGAGGAGATGATAGAGAAGGCCTGGGAGATTATAAAGCTGAAGAAGGAGATGGCGCGCCAGCTCAACGGTCGGGCAGAGGACAGGGATGAAAAGCTCAAAGAGCTGAACGCCAAAATAGACTCCATACAGCAGGAGATAAAGGAGTACAAGGCCAGACACAAGATAGGGAAGATGGTCATTGCTTCCGCCACCGGAAGCGCCAGGGGGGACAGGATAAAGCTCTACCGTGAGCTGCTCGGCTTCGAGGTCGGAAGTGGCAGAAGCGCTCTCAGGAACGTCGTGGACAGCTATCTGAAGCCAAGCAAGGACATAAAGGAGCTTGTAGAGGAGCTCCTGGCAAGGCTTGGAAAAGGCGGCATAATATTCACCCCGATAGACCAGGGGCTGGCCTACGCCGAGGAGCTCGCAAACTATCTCCGGGAAAAGGGCTTCAGAATAGAGCTCGTCAGTTCAAAAAACAAGAAGGCCATTGAGCGTTTTGAGAACGGCGAGGCCGACTACCTGATAGGCTCGGCCACATACTACGGCTCACTCGTCCGCGGCCTTGACCTCCCCCACCTCATCCGCTACGCAGTCTTTACCGGCGTTCCCAAGTTCCGCTTCTCCATAGACCTTGAAAGACCCACCATCTATCGCGCCCTAGGTCTGCTGAGCGAGGTTATGGATTTCCTGAGTGAGGAAGACAGAAGACAGGCCGAAAAACTCCACGCAAGACTTAGAAGGCTGATACGGAACATCCCCCAGTTCGAACTGATGAAGATAGAGGAGGCCCTAACCGAGGGTATTCCAATTGAAAACGGCTTCCACAACCACGTGCTGGGCGTTTTCAGAGAGCTCGTTGAGTTTCTGCGGAGAGTCCTGAGGGACGAAGAAGTCCTCAAGAGGCTGGCAGAGGACCCATTCATAAGCCTGAAGGAGGAAGAAGGCAAGTGGTACATTGAGATTCCCGATGTCAGGACGTACATACAGGCAACGGGAAGAACCAGCAGGCTGTTCGCCGGTGGAATTACCAAGGGTCTGAGCGTCCTCATAGTTGACAACGAGAAGGTCTTCAACGGCCTCGTGAGGCAGATGCGCTGGCGCTTCACGGAGTTCAAGATGGTCCCCTTCGAGGAGCTCGACCTCGACAAGCTGCTGAAGGAAATAGACGAGGACAGGGAAAAAGTAAAGCTAATAATGGAGGGCAAGATAAGCTCCAAGGTTAAGGATCTCGTCAAATCAGCCCTCATGATAGTCGAGAGCCCCAACAAAGCCAGGACGATTGCCAACTTCTTCGGCCAGCCGAGCAAGACGAGGATAGGCGAGCTGGTTGCTTACGAGGTCAGCATAGGCAACATGATGCTCACCATCCTGGCGAGCGGCGGGCATATGTTCGACCTCGTGACGAACGAGGGCTACCACGGCGTTTTAGTCAAGAGGGAGAACGAGGCCTTCAAGTTCATACCCGTTTACGACACCATAAAGCGGTGCCGCGACTGCGGGCACCAGTTCGTTGACTGGGAGGAGAAGGGCGTCTGTCCGCGCTGCGGCTCGACCAACGTCCGCGATGCCCTCGAAAACGTGAAGGCCATGAGAGAGCTGGCCCAGGAGGTCGACGAGATTCTGATAGCGACCGACCCCGATACCGAGGGTGAAAAGATAGCCTGGGACATAAGGAACGTCCTCAGCCCGTACACGCCGAACATCAAGCGCATAGAGTTCCACGAGGTGACGAGGCCCGCGATAATGAAGGCGATAAGCGAGGCGAGAGACGTTAACGAGGGACGCGTCAACGCCCAGCTCGTGAGACGCATCGAGGACAGGTGGATTGGTTTCGAGCTCAGCCAGGAGCTCCAGAGAGTGTTCGAGAACCACAACCTCTCCGCTGGAAGGGTCCAGACCCCCGTCCTCGGCTGGATAATAGAGCGCTACAAGGAATTCACGGAGAGCGAGACGTACTTCCTCGGCCTCACCCTCGAGAACGGCCTCCAGGTGACGGTGGAGATAGGGAAGGACGGCAAGAAGGTCGAACCTCCGGAGTACGTCACAGTCGAAGACGTCCAGCTGGAGGAGCGCGAGCTGAACCCCTCGCCGCCGTACACGACCGACGCGATGCTCAAGGACGCCTCGACCTTCCTGAAGCTCTCAGCACCTCAGACGATGCGGCTTGCCCAGGACCTGTTCGAACTCGGTCTCATCACTTACCACAGAACCGACTCCACCCACGTCAGCAACACGGGAATAGAGGTTGCCAAGGAGTACATAACAAGCGAGCTCGGAGAAGAGTACTTTAAGCCGCGCCCGTGGGGCGAGGAAGGGGCGCATGAGGCTATAAGACCGACGAGACCAATAGACACGGGCAGGCTGATGCAGCTCATCAGGGACGGCGTTATCCAGCTCCCCAGAAACCTGACGAGAAATCACTACAGGCTCTACGACATGATATTCAAGAAGTTCATGACAAGCCAGATGATCCCGGCAAAAATACTGTACGAGAAAGCAGTCATAGATGCCAAGGTCGGGAAGGCCGAGCTCGAGGGATACGTCGAAATAATCGAGGACGGGTGGACGAGGCTGCGCTCTCCCCCGATGAGGGAACTGCCCAAGGTGGAGAAGGGGGCCAGACTCAGGGTCACTGAGGCAAAGAAGTGGAAGGCCCCAAAGGTCCCGCTGTACACTCAGGGAGACGTCATTGCCCTGATGAAAGAAAGGAAAATAGGCAGGCCTTCAACGTATGCAAAGATCGTGGAAACGCTCCTGCGCAGATACTACGTCATAGAAACAAGGGGGAGGAAAAAGCTCGTTCCAACGGAGCAGGGGATCAAGGTGTACCACTATCTAATGAGCAAATACAGAGACCTCGTAAGTGAGGAAAAGACAAGGGAGCTTGAAGAGACCATGGATCTTATCGAAGACAACAGGGCAGATTATCAAAAAGTACTGAACGACCTTTATGATGAACTGACGAGGTACCTAAAAAAACCCTTGTGACTATTGGTTATATTATCCAGTTATTCCCTTTGTTACCTTTTAAGTGCTTTCACCACTGGTCTGCTTCTGGTAACAACCGGAAGATTTAAAACAAAATCCGTGGTAAGAAACTTGCGTTGAAATGCATATTGGCTAACATCATCGAGAGTTACCGGAAGGGCATCATGTTTTAATAACGAGCAAAACTAACTGGACGAGGAAAAAATTTATATGCCTTTATGCCCTATACAGGAACAGAAAATGTGGTGGTGGTAAATATGGTTAAGGACAGGATGGTGGAACTCCTTCAGGACCACTTTGAGTTGAACCTCTACGAGGCAAGGGCGTACGTGGCCCTCGTGGGTTTCGGCGTCCTCACGCCGGCGGAACTCGCCAGCGTTTCAGAGGTTCCAGCCCCAAGGACCTATGATGTCCTCAGGAGCCTTGAGAAGAAGGGCTTTGCCATAAGCCAGCCGGGCAAGGTCAACAAGTACAGGCCCGTCCACCCGGAGAACATCCTCGAGAAGTTCATTGAAGAGTGGCAGGAGCGCGTCGCCGAGGAGCTCGAGGCCAAGAAGAAGGCCAAAGAAGAGCTCATACAGCTCATGAACCCGCTCATCGAAACGGAGATACCGAAGTACGGTGTCGAGCGCGTCTGGGTTGTCAGGGGAATCAGGAACGCTACCCTCAAGACCAAGGAGATGTTCGAGGAGGTCAAGGAGCAGATACTGCTTGCCGACGATGGCTACCTGGCCATCAACCTCGAGAGCGACCTCATCAAGGCTGTAGACAATGGCATAAAGGTTAAGATAATCGTCACCAAGCCCGTTCTCCAGAGGATAAACACCTCCAAGATAATGGACTACTACAAGGCCAAGAAGCTCGAACTCAAGGTCATTGACAAGCTTGAGCTCCCGATGCTCATCTGTGACGACGAGGTCTTCTTCGCCCTCGAGGACATGGCCGCCCGCTACTTCAACTACGAGACCCAGATATGGATCAAGGACTTCAGGGTAAAGGCCCTGTTCGAGGGCAAGTTCAACGAATACTGGAAGAAGGCCAAGAAGGCCTGATTCCTTTCTTAACTTTTGTTATTTCAAACGTACTTGAACTCCTCATCTTCCGGGCGCTTCTCCCTGAGCTTCCAAAACAGCCTGCCTTCCTTCTGGAAACTCTCGACCTTTCCCTGCTCCACGAATCTCAGCAGGTACCTCCTGACCTCAAGGGGCTTCAGTCCGGCAGCGGAAGATATTTCCTCGATTGTCATTGGCCCGTTTTTCAGAACCTCAAGAACCCTTCTGTTCTTCATTATCCTCCCTCCACTTTTTGTACCTCTCCAGCAGGTCCATTATAAGCTCCATGACCCTTAAATGTTTCTCCAGGGACTCAACGTCATCCGGAAGGGAAGCTGCAAGGGCCTCAAGCTTCCGTTTCAAAGCGCTTTCAACGTTATCACTCCCCCCAGCCCGCTGCTTGGAGCGGTACTCGCAGACGGGGCAGAACACGCGGCCTTTTTGCTCAAAGAGAGGAGAGCCGCACTTTGGACAGTGCTTATCCAGCATCTTTGCGCCCGAGAGCATGAGGGGCATTATTATGTTCTTTATCTCCCAGTCCGTGGGTCCTGACCCCATGAGATCACCCCATGAGCAGGCTGAAGACCTCCAAAATGGCTTTTTTACCAAGTTTTGAGCGCTTGATCCTATCTGAAACTTCGGCGATATCAAACGCCACTATCTTGAACCTTTTCTTTATTTCTTCCAGCAGAGTGAGAAGCTCCTCGAGTGTCAGCTCGCCGTGCTGAAAGCGGGCTATCCTGTATTCCGGCCTTAGAACGTCCATGTCAACCGTCAGGTATATTTCGTGCCCGAGGTACTTTCTGGCATCCGTGAGTATCTCCTCGAGGGGAGTAGTCTGGAGGTTTTTGTATGCCCTCCACTTCCCCCGAACCTTCCTGCTCCTGAGCAGAGCCGGATATATCTTCACCCTCCGCGTCCACAGTTCGGTCCTTTCAGTCGTCGGGATCATGAGCACCGGCGCAAGTACTGCAGCGCGGTTCACGTAGCGATCTTCAAGGGCGTATGCGAGCCAAGAACCGTGGTCGAGGTAGTCGTGCATCAGGTCAGTGTGGGCATCAATGCTCAGAAGTGCCTGTGGTCTGAGCTTTTCCACAATGCCGTACACTGCCAGGTGGTCTCCGACGACATAACCCCTGTCCACAGGTATCCTCTCCGCCAGCAGATCAATCCTGCTGGACTCAACTATCATGTAATCCTCCAGAATCTTATTCCTCTTCAGGAGGTTTAGGACGTAAAGAACACCCTCCCGGTTTGGCTTCTCGCCGAACGGAATGAATGTTACCATTATTCCACCCCACTGAAGTGCGAACTTATCTTTTTAAATCTTGGGAAACCCTATTGACATAAAAATGTCAAAACCAGAACCCAACCTTTAAAAACTAGCCCCCCAAAGCTTAATCGAAAAGTTTTGGAGGTACGGAGATGATACTCCAAGTCGCCCTTGATCTCACTGATATTGAACAGGCCATTTCTATAGCGGAGAAAACCGCCCACGGCGGTGCCCACTGGCTTGAAGTTGGAACACCCCTCATAAAGAAGGAAGGCATGCGCGCTGTGGAGCTTCTCAAGAGGCGCTTCCCTGACAGGAAGATAGTCGCCGACCTCAAGACCATGGACACGGGTGCCCTTGAAGTCGAGATGGCGGCCCGCCACGGCGCCGATGTCGTCTCTATCCTCGGTGTCGCCGATGACAAGACCATCAAGGACGCAGTTGAGGTGGCAAGAAGGTATGGAATCCGGGTGATGGTAGACCTCATAGGCGTCAAGGACAAGGTCAAGCGTGCCAAGGAACTTGAAAAGATGGGCGTCCACTACATACTCGTCCACACGGGCATAGACGAGCAGGCACAGGGCAAGAACCCCCTCGAAGACCTTGAAAAGGTTGTCCAGGCCGTTAGAGTCCCGGTGGCCGTTGCCGGTGGACTGAACCTTGAGACCATTCCGAAGGTCATTGAGCTGGGTGCCACAATAATAATCGTCGGCGGTGCCATAACAAAGGCCAAAGATCCAGAGAAGGTAACGAGGCAGATAATAGACCTCTTCTGGGGCGAGTACATGATGACGATAAGGAAGGCGATGAGCGATATACTCGACCACATCCGCAACGTTGCCGACAGCCTCAAACTTGAGCAGGTTCGCGGCTTCGTCGATGCCATGATAGGCGCGAACAAGATATTCATCTACGGCGCCGGAAGGAGCGGCCTCGTCGGCAAGGCCTTTGCCATGAGGCTCATGCACCTTGACTTCAACGTTTACGTCGTCGGCGAGACCATCACACCCGCCTTTGAAAAGGGAGACCTTCTGATAGCGATAAGCGGTTCCGGTGAGACCAACAGCATCGTTGATGCCGCAAAGATTGCAAAGGCACAGGGCGGAAAGGTCGTCACCATAACCTCGTACGCCAACTCGACCCTCGGAAAACTCTCAGACGTCGTCGTTGAGATTCCTGGAAGGGCAAAGACTGACATACCGACCGACTACATAGCCCGCCAGATGCTCACCCAGTACAAGTGGATAGCCCCAATGGGAACCCTCTTTGAAGATTCCACCATGGTATTCCTGGACGGAGTAATAGCACTTCTCATGGCCACATTCCAGAAGACCGAAAAGGATATGAGGAAGAAGCATGCGACCCTTGAGTAAGGGATAAGCATGCCGTCCTTTACCCATATTTTTGTTGGAATCGGAAACACCGGTTCAAGGATAGTGAATGGAATAAGGGCCGACGGGATAGTAAAGGTCACCGTCAACCCTGCATACTACCTTCTCCCGAGCTCGGAGAAGTACATCCAGAGGCTCAATTCGTTCTTTGGGTCCGTTCCAGAAAATTCCTTCCTCTGGTTCGTTTTTGAGGACAAACCGCTGAATCATGAGTTCAGGGAGGTCATCGAGGAGGCCCTCCCGGAAGACGTTGTAAAGCTTGCCTACGTCCTCACCCCAAACAGAGAACTGGTGACAAACGGAAAACCAGAGTGGGCAGACGGCTTTGAAACGGTCTTCTATGACTCCCTCTGGGACTTTTTCAGGGAGGATTACTCGATCTCAGAGGCCTTCAACGGCGTGAGCCGCGGCATAGGGCGGATGTTCTCAAAACTGTACTACTACCTTGAAGCCCAGATGCTCGTAAACATCGACTACGCAGACCTCTTCAACATGATAAAGGGCGGCAACGTTGGAATACTCCGGCTCCTCCGCGGGGTCGATTTCGACTGGCACTGGGGGCTGTGGGACAGGGGGCTAATAGCGCTCCTGGTAGGCGAAGAGGCCCCCCTCAAAGACGCCCACAGCATACTCGGGAGATTCCAGGAAATCCTGTCGGAGAAAGACGTTATATGGGGAGTCATAACAGACAGTGACCTTGGGAAAGAATCCGAGATCCTCGCCCTTCTAGTCAAGAGGTGGTAAAATGAAGGCCATCTTCTTCGATATAGACGGGACCCTCTTAACCGAGATGCCCCTGATCCAGATGTTCCTGCCGCAGGTATACGACAAGATTTCCAGGAAACTCGGAGTGAATAAAACAGAGGCCCGGGAGCGGTTTCTGACCGAAATATTTGGAAGACGGGACACCTACGACTGGCACGACTGGAACTTTTTCTTCAAGCTCTTTGACCTGGATTTGAAGTACGAAGACCTCCTGAGGGGTTACCCCCACAAAATTCATGTTTATCCTGACGCGATTCCCACCCTCGAATGGTTAAGCGAAGAGGGCTACGAACTCGGAGTCATTACGAGCGGGCCCGAATACCAGCGGCTCAAGCTTAGGGTTACGGGCCTGGACAAGTACTTCGACGTGGTAGTCACCAGAGACGACGTCGGCACAATAAAACCCGAGCCAAAAATATTCCTCTACGCCATGGAGGCCCTCGGTGTGAGGGGAGACGAGTCCGCCATGGTGGGCGACTCCCTCAGCCAAGACGTTTACGGGGCTAAAAACGTCGGGATGACTGCCATATGGATAAACCGAAACGGAGATAAGGGATACAACATGGCAGATTATGAGATAAGAACCCTGCACGAGCTGAGGAAAATAGTGGAGGGTGGAGTATGAAGGAGATATTCAATGCAGAGGGGGTTTTTGTTAAGTACAGGGAAAAAACCGTAGAACTTGAGAACGGGCAGGTTCTGAAGCACAGGAGCGAAGAGCCCACAGAACTCTGGTGGGAGCTCAAAGAAGCCATCAAAGGAAAGAGGGTCAAAATCGTTGTATACGAGCTTGAGGAATGATGCATGATAGGGCACTTAATCAACACGGACATCGGGAACAGGGGTATCAAAAGGCTCTACATTGAATACCGGAGGAAAAATTTTGATTTTTTAAAAGACGCCGCAAAGTTATTCCTTGATAACTACGAGAGGACCCTGATAATCACGGGGTTCCCAATACCGCCCACGATGAGGGCCGAGACTGACGGACCCTCCGGGGCGGTGGCGCTATATTATGCTGTGGAAAAACTGGGAGGACGTGCAGAGATACTAACCTATCCCGAGATTGAGGAGGCCCTCAGAGACCTCGAGGTGAGGTTCGTAAAAGACCCCTTCATTGAGGGGTATTCTCTGATAATCGCCGTTGAAACTCCCGGGAGGGCCGCCGACGGGAAATGCTACTCCATGAGCGGGCTGGAGATAAAGAGGGAGACCTTTGACTGGATCGTTGAGAATGCAAGGGAACTCGGAATTCCCACGATAGGGATAGGTGACGGCGGAAACGAAGCGGGGATGGGCAAAATAAAAGACCTCATCAGGAAATACGTCCCCCACGGGGAAAGGATAGGGAGCACCATCGAGACTGACGAACTCGTGCTATCGGCAGTCTCAAACTGGGGGGCGTACGGGCTGATCGGAGAGGCGGCGCTTATGGAAGGGGAGCTCCGGGACGTGCTGGCCACGATAAATGAGGAGGAAATCCTGAAAAGCCTCACAATGCACGGTGTGATAGATGGAGTCACCAAAAAGACCGAACTCAGCGTCGACGGGATTCCCAAAGAGATTCATTCCCGGTTCCTCCGGCTCCTCACATCAACCGTGAAATTTAGATCCCCCAGGGCATGAAACGTTTATAAAGTTCCCCCTCTTTCCTATCCCCATGAAGCTCGAAGACTTTATTCCAGACCCACAATCTCGCGAGCTCATCGAAAAAACGCGTGAATTCGCCAGGAAGTTCTTTGAGCGCAATGGAACCCACGGTTTTGACCACATCGAGCGGGTCTTCAACCTCTGCCTCCACATAGGCCAGAAAGAGGGGGCCGACCTCGAAGTCCTTGCGCTGGCAGCCCTTCTCCACGACGTTGCTCGGCCAATGGAAAGCAGGGGAGAGGTTCATGACCACGCGAAGGCGGGGGCAGAGATAGCAGGGGAATACCTAAAAGAGCTTGGCTATCCCGAGGAAAAGCTTGAGAACGTCGTCCACTCAATAGAGGCCCACCGTTTTTCCCGTGGCCCAGAACCAAGAACCCTCGAAGCCAGGATCCTCAGCGACGCCGATAAGCTCGACGCCATAGGTGCCGTCGGGATAGCACGCGTTTTCATGTACTCCGGGGAGCACGGACGGGACATAGCGGCCTCTTTAAAGCACTTCGAGGAGAAGATTCTAAAGCTGAAGGATCTGATGTACACCGAAACCGCAAGAAAAATGGCGGAGGAGCGGCACCGGTTCACCGAGGAGTTCATCAGGAGAATAACGCTGGAAATCGAGGGAGAGTTATAACATTCCGCGGGCGTTTGCCCCATAATAACCTTTTTAAATGCCGTCCTGAATTAAGGGTTAGCCCCTTTAATGTCATTTTTCAGGCGAGGAGGTGAGAAAGGATGAAGGCGCCGATCTGTGAGGTGTGTTTGAAAACCGACGATATTCTCTGTCCCGCTGACGAGAAAAAACTGCAGGAAGGCACCATATCCGAGCTTGATGTCAAGGTTGCGAGACTGCTTTACAAGCTCATCGGAGACGCCGATATGGAGTTCAAAAAGGCCGTTGAGGCCGGTGATCTGGTTGTCATCATGGTCGGAGAGGGGGATGTTCCAATCGCTATCGGAAAGGGCGGAAAGAACATTAAAGCCCTCATGAGGGAGCTCGGGAAGAGAATACGCGTCATAGAAGCTGTTGACATAAACTCCACCGAAGACCTCAAGAAGCTGGCCACCGACCTCCTGTATCCAGCGGGAGTTTTTGGAGTCAACATCGTTTACAAGCCCAGCGGAGGACACTACTACAAGGTTTTAATACTCAGCAGAGACCGGAAGAAGCTGCCGGAAAAGCCCCAGCTTCTGGAAGATATCCTCTCCCAGATAGCGGGCACAGAAGTCAGGATAACTTTCCTCTGATTTTATCATTCTGGGGGGTTGGAGATGTATCGAACCCATTACTCCAGCGAAATAACCGAAAGACTGAACGGCCAGCGCGTTAAGGTTGCTGGCTGGGTATGGGAAGTCAAGGATTTGGGCGGAATAAAGTTCCTGTGGCTCAGAGACAGGGAAGGGATAGTGCAGATAACCGCGCCCAAGAAGAAGGTAGACCCGGAGATATTCAAGCTTATCCCGAAGCTCAACGCGGAAGATGTCGTTGCCGTGGAAGGAATCGTCAACTTTACCCCCAAGGCCAAGCTCGGCTTCGAAATACTGCCCGAGAAGCTTGAAATCCTCAGCAGGGCTGAAAGCCCGCTTCCCCTCGACCCCACGGGGAAAGTCAAAGCCGAACTTGACACGCGCCTCGACAACCGCTTTATTGACCTCAGAAAGCCCGAGATTATGGCGATTTTTAAGATACGCTCCAGCGTCTTCAAGGCCGTCAGGGATTTCTTCCACAGTGAGGGCTTCATCGAGATTCACACACCGAAGATAATCGCCACCGCGACCGAAGGCGGCACAGAACTTTTCCCCATGAAGTACTTTGAGAAGGACGCTTTCCTCGCCCAGAGCCCCCAGCTGTACAAGCAGATAATGATGGCAAGTGGCCTCGATAGAGTGTACGAGGTAGCCCCGATTTTCAGGGCGGAAGAGCACAACACCACCAGGCACTTAAACGAAGCATGGAGCATCGACGCGGAAATGGCCTTTATTGAGAGCGAGGAGGAGGTAATGAGGCTCCTGGAGAGGCTCGTTGCCCACGCAATAAACTACGTCCGCGAGTACAACGCGAAGGAGCTTGAAACACTCAATTTTGAGCTCGAGGAGCCAAAGCTTCCGTTCCCACGGCTCACCTACGATGATGCCCTTGAAATCCTGTCCGACCTCGGCAGGGAAATTCCGTGGGGTGAAGACATAGACACCGAGGGAGAGAAGCTTCTCGGAAAATACATGCTTGAAAACGAGGAAGCGCCGCTGTACTTCATTTACAGGTACCCAAGCGACGCCAAGCCGTTCTACATAATGAAATACGACAACAAGCCGGAAATCTGCCGGGCCTTCGACCTGGAGTACCGCGGAGTCGAAATAACCTCCGGCGGCCAGAGAGAGCACCGCGTTGACGTTCTGGTGAACCAGATAAAGGAGAAAGACCTGAACCCCGAGAGCTTCGAGTTCTACCTCAAGGCCTTCCGCTATGGAATGCCTCCCCACGGCGGGTTTGGCCTGGGAGCAGAGCGCCTTGTGAAGCAGATGCTGAACCTTCCAAACATCAGAGAGGTAATCCTGTTCCCGCGCGACAGGAAGAGGCTCACACCGTAAGAGCTTTATACTGTTTCCACATTTATACCCTGAAGTTAAGCTATAAAACCATAAACTCAGTGGGAGGATGAAAAAATGCGAAGACTGCTCGCGTTGATAATGGCACTATCATTTCTTCTGGTTCCTTTAGGGGCCATGAACAATCAAGTGGCAGCAGCAGGGGGACTCCCCTGGGCAGAAGTTAGTGGTATAAAGCTGACGCTGAAGGACAGCGTGAGTTTTGGAAATTACGTGGTTACTGTCACCGACATTGATTATAAGACGTGGAGTACGGCCATAATAAAAGTCTCCGGGCCGGAGGGCACCAAGGAGTTCACAATCTCAGACAACGAGGTTGCGTATTATCCCAGTTCAGAGAAGCCGGTTCTTGGATTCTCAGCCATAATCTGGAACGCTGGAGGGACGCCTACCGTTCTTCTCACCATCAGCTCCCCGCTAAGGAAAGTTTTCCCCAGTGCGAAAACAATGAGGAAGGGACAGACCATCACTCTGCTCTCCAACGCCAAGGTCACGCTCCTCAAAGTCAACAACGAGTCTGCCGAGTTCCAGGTTACAACCACTAAGAGTTTCAGATTCACCCTGGAGCCAGGAGAGGGGCAGGGAGTTTTATACCGACTGTCGTCCAATACCAACGAAGCTTTTGACTACGCCAATTTTGTGTACGTTTACCTCAACAAGACCACCAACACCAAGGCAACCGTCGAGTTCTACATGCCCAAGGTTATCTTCACCAGCATCAAGATTTCAAGAGAAGGAAGCGATAGCGGTTCTTCCCAGCCCGAGACCCAACCTGAGGAAGAGTGTTCCTGTCTAATGTTTAACGACAACCTATATGTGGGAGAAAAACTCGGTATCAAATACGACGACACAACCTATCAGCTTCAGATAACGTCCGTTACCTCAACGAAGGTTGGAGTTAGGGTTTACAAAGGAAAGGATTACGAGAACTACGTCCTATCAATCGGACAGTCCAAGAAGATATCCGGCACTTCAATGATGTTTGTTGTAAGCAGCACGGAACCCAAGTACAACCGCGCCATTCTGAAGCTCTATGCCCCCACTGACGCTCAGATTACTCCACCTGTTAGGGAGGCAGTGATCAAAGCCAACATAACCTCCATCCCTGAGAAAATCCTCCTTAGCGATTACCTCGTCGTTGCCATAAGCGTGGACAACGATGGTAAAGGCGACGCCTACGACCTCAACGTCGCTGCCCCCATACCCAACGAGTTTGAGCTTGTCAGCAGCACCCAGAGTTGGAACATCAAGACCCTCCCGGCCTTCAGCAAGATGCCCGCCCTTATCTACGTTCTCAAGCCGACAAAGGTCGGAACGTTCGAGATAGGAAAGGCCGTCGTGAAGTACTACGACGACAAGAGCCTGCTCTCGGGAGCCCAGAACACGGTCTACTCTTCGAGCCTAAAAGGCATCGTGGTCTACGCCATCCCCAGCATCGAAGTGAACGCTCTGGCATACAACGGAACCTGGAGCAACTATGTGATGGCAGAGAAGGGCGAAACTGTCAAGCTGAAGTTCTACCTCAAGGCGGGCGATGGAGACCCCAAGTACGAGTTCGTGACGAACGCCACGCTGCATCTCCAACTCGGCAACTCCCTGGACGGAAGCACCGAGATAAACGTTGGAACCATAAAAGCCGGCGAGTCAAAGGACGTCATGATCGACGTTAAAGTCCTCAATGAGAGCCTCACCAACATCAGGGCCGTCCTCACCTACCTTGACCCCCTCGGAAATGAGCATTCAATAGACCTTGGAACCCTCGTCACCATCAACAGCATACCGCCGAAGGTCGTCACCCACGAGGTAAAGGTCTGGCCCACCCCTGAGGAGCTTCCGGAATACGTCAACAAGACGCTCTCAAAGATGGAAGACCCAGAACCGCTTGCCCAGGAACTTAGCGAAGTCTCCAAGCTCTACCTGCCGTCCAAGGTTGACACATGGAAAATCCTGGCGATACTCTTCATAGCCCTCACCATAGTCTTCGGCGCCATGGCGTACAAGTACTGGGACAGCTCAGAAAGATGCAGGAGGATCCTCGAGAAGAAGAAGGCCAAACGCCCAGGAGGACTCCCGAAGAAGGAAGAGGAAGAAACTGCCGCAAACCCTCCCACCAAGCGGGAAGGCGGTCTCTGAAGCCTTAACTTTATAAGCCCCTTTCTTCTCTTTTCTCCCATGAGCACCTTCAAGTACAAGCAGGTTATAGTTTCCAGGAAGGATTTAAGGCTCAGTAAGGGCAAGTTCGCAGTCCAGGTCGCACACGGGGCAGTGACAGCCGCTATAAAAGCCCAGAAGGAGAAGCCAGAGTGGTTCAAGGCATGGTTCCATGAGGGACAGAAGAAGGTCGTTGTTAAAGCTGAGAACCTTGAGGAACTGTTCCAGCTCAAGGAAAAGGCTGAGAAGCTCGGACTGCCGACGGCCCTGATTCGGGACGCTGGACTGACCGAGATTCCCCCTGGAACCGTTACAGTTCTTGCAATCGGGCCCGGTCCGGAGGAGCTCGTGGACAAGGTTACAGGGCACTTAAAGCTGGTGTGAGGTATGGATTACCGCGAGTTCTTTTCCCAGTTCCCCTACCTCAGCGAGAAGCCCGGGATAGGGGGCAGAATCAAGGTCTTTCCCGAGGACTTCGTTGTCATCGAGGAGCCCCTCCCACAAATCTTCGAGGGGAGAAAGCACGCAATCTTCCTCCTCAAGAAGCGCAACTGGGACACGATGGCGGCCGTCAAGGAGATAGCCAAGAGGGCGGGAATAAGTCACAGAGACATAGGCTTCGCAGGGACTAAGGACAGGCACGCAGTCACCCACCAGTACATAAGCGTGCCGGCCGATGCTAAGGAGAAAGTGGAAGCAGTCCAAATCCGCGACATCGAGCTCAAGTTTGTCTCATACGGACGGTTCATCAAGCTCGGTCACCTGCTAGGGAACAGGTTCAAGATAATCGTCAGGGACGCTGAGGAAAACGCGTTTGAAAAGACAAAGGAGATCGTGAGGGAGCTCCGCGAGAAGGGTGGCTTTCCCAACTACTTCGGCTACCAGCGCTTTGGGGAGAGAAGGATAGTGAACCACCTGATAGGGAAGCTCCTCCTCCAGGGGGAGTTCGATGAGGCGGCGAGGTTCTTCCTGGGCTACGCGGACGGGAGCATGGAGGGCGACGAGGCGCGCAGGGCCTTCTGGGAGACGGGCGACGTCGAAAGGGCCCTTGAGGAGTTCCCAGGTTTCCTCCGCTATGAGAGGACGCTTCTCTACACCTACAAGAAGACAGGGAGCTGGAAGAGGGCCTTCCTTTCCCTGCCCCTTCCAATAATGCGCATCTTCATTCACGCCTACCAGAGCTACCTCTTCAACCTCTACCTCTCGAGGAGGATTGAAGAGGGGCTCCCACTAAATGAACCCCTCGTCGGCGATATCGTCGTCCAGGTTAAGGGGGGCATCCCCTACCGCGACAGGACTTACCGCGTCACCGAGACGAACATCGAGTTTGTCCTTGAGAAGGTTGGGAAGGGCCAGGCTATGGTCTCGGGCCCGCTCTTCGGCTTCGCGATGAGGCAGGCAAAGGGGCTTCCTGGCCAACTTGAAAGTGGAATCCTCGAAGAGGAAGGCATAACACTTGAGACATTCAAGAAACTGCCGAAGCTGATGGCAGAGCCTGGCGGGAGGAGGGAGCTTTTGATTCGCCCGATTGGCATGACTTATGGCTACATTCCTGGAACAGGTATGTGCTTCCGCTTCTTCCTGCCGAAGGGTGTCTATGCCACTAGCGTGCTCAGGGAGATAATAAAGGACCATTAATGGGTAGAAAGCCTTATATTTGCACATTCTTTCTCATTTTTGGGATGAAAAATGGGCAGGATTAAGGCGATATCGCTTGATATAGATGGCACAATAACTTACAGAGACAGAACAATCAGCATTGATGCCCTGAAGGCCATAAGGCTCGCCGAGAGGCTTGGCGTCCCTGTCATGCTCGTCACAGGGAACTCTGTTCCTTTTGCCGAAGCTGCTGCGGTCTTCATCGGCACGAGCGGGCCGGTCATCGCTGAGGACGGCGGGGCGCTCTCACTGAAGGGCGAGGGGACGATGAGGGAGCGCGTTTTCTCACGGACATGGACGAGGAGTGGATACTCTGGAGCGAGCTGAAGAAACGCTACCCCGAGGCAAAGCTGAGCTACTCGATGATGGAGAGGAAAGCGGGCCTCGTTGTTCTCCGGACGGTTCCGGTTGAGGCTGTCAGGGAAATCATCGAGGAGCTTGGGCTCAATCTCATCGCGGTTGATTCTGGCTTTGCAATCCACGTGAAAAAGCCCTGGATTAACAAGGGCACCGGCATAGAGAAGGCCTGCGAGTACCTTGGAATAAGCCCCAAGGAAGTCGCTCACGTCGGCGACGGTGAGAACGATTTGGACGCCTTCCGCGTCGTCGGCTACCGCGTTGCAGTTGCCCAGGCCCCGGAGAGCCTCAAGGAAAAAGCGGACTACGTGACCCAGAAGCCCTATGGTGACGGTGGGGCGGAGGCGATAATCCACATTCTCCGGAAGTCTGGCTATCTTGGTGAGGGAGATGAGGATTCGTCTGGCAACCCTTGAGGACGTTCGGGGGGTAGTGGACGTTCATACTGCCGAGGAGAACCTCAGCGGCGGCATTTACGACCGTTATACTCGGGGCGGGCCGTGGATGACCGTTGAGACGCTCGCGATTCACCTCAACAACCTCCTGCTCGACGACCAGCTCGTGGCCGTTGCGGAGCTTGGCGAGAAGATCGTCGGCGAAGTCGAGGTTCTCTTTTCAGAAGAGCCCATCTGTGGAAAAGTTAGAAGAATCGCCCACATTGACGTCATCGAAGTCCACCCAGATTACAGGGGCAGGGGAGTTGGAAGAGCGCTTATGGAGTTTGTCGAGGACGTGGCCAGGGAACAAGGGGCTGAGATGCTGACGACCCAGCCAGACGAGGATGCGAGGGGCTTCTACGAGAGATTGGGCTTTGATGTTGAGCTCTTCAGGGGCAGGACGGTGTGGATTCCCGCAGGCGATAGAGTGGAGGACGTGAATGTAAGACCTCTTGAGTTCAGTTGGGATGACGTTAGAAGCCTCGAACTGATCGCCGGCCGCTTCCAAAGCTCCTACAGCATGTACTTTTCAGCGTTTAAGGACAGCATAGCGGGGATTCACTACACCGTTGAAAGCGGAAAAGCTGGCGACTCATTCTATGCCCTCAGGAACCTCCCAGGCAGAGATGGGGTCTCCCTTCTCCTCTGGGGAAGGGTTGAGGACTTGAGGGCAGTTCTCGGTAGGGCAAAGCTCCTGGGCTTCGAGAGGATACTGACGGTGCTCGCGGAGGATTTAGAAGTCGCAGGCACGAAAGAGGTCGGAAAAATAGAGATACTGGCGAAAAGGCTCACCTGAGGAACTCAAGGG
>JAGHBN010000026.1 GCA_021160985.1 Thermococcus sp. | reverse complement strand
GGAACAGCCAGAGCGGCTCCAATCAGCGCCAGCGCGAGTGCGAGCGCCAGCGGGATAACCTTCTTTTTAGTTGACCTCCTCATCAGGAATTCACCCCCACTGACTACATCCTAAAGACTTTGGTAAGATGTTGAATGAAGGGTATAAATAGTTTTCGCAAAACAAACCATTATGGTTCGCCCTAAGATGTTGCAGATTCTACAAACGAACTGTGAATTTATTGCATACACAATAACCGATATTGCAGAACCTTCAAAATACCTCAGCGTAAAAGGGTACCCTTGAGATACGTTGAACCCGCCCAAGTGACCCTGGCCCTCACGAGCTCACCAGGTGCACCATCATCAAGTATTACATCCTTGTAGTTGAAGGTTCTCCCTTCAACACCGCCCTTCTTGCCCTCGCCGTGGACGAGAACCCCAACGCTCTTCCCGAGATAGGCCCGGTTTATCTCGTAGGCTATCTGAAGGCGGAGCCTGTGGAGGAGCCTTGAGCGCTCCTTGGCCTTCCAGCCCGGTATCTGCTTCCACTTCGCCGCTATTGTCCCCGGCCTAGGCGAGTAGCGTGAGACGTTTATCTTGTCGGGTCTCACGCGCTTGACGAGCTCAACCGTGTTCTGAAAGGCCTCATCGGTCTCTCCGGGGAAGCCGACTATGATGTCGGTGTTGAGGTTCAGTCCGGGAATTTTCCTTCGGAATTCATTAACTATCTCCTCGAACTCTTCCACCGTGTAGGTCCTGCCCATCTTCCTCAGAACTTCGTTGTCCCCGCTCTGGACTGGAAGATGGAGGAACTTGTAGACCTTTTCGTCCCGATAGGCTTCAATAAGCTCGTCAAGGAACTTGAGGAGGTGGTTGGGGTTCATCATGCCGACCCTGACCCTGAACTCGCCTTCGATGGCCGTTACCTCATCGAGGAGCTCCGCCAGGTTAGTGTCGATGTCAAAGCCGTAGCAGCCGGTGTCCTCGCTGGAAAGCTGTATCTCCTTATAGCCCCTCGCCAATGCTTCCTTCACCCACCTAACGACGAGCTCGGGCTTGTAGCTCTTGAGAACACCCCTCGCAAAGCGGGTCGCGCAGTAGGTGCACGCGTTGAGGCAACCCTCACTTATCGGGACTACGAAGGCGACCCCGTTCTTCCAGAGCCTCGGGAGCTCAAGCTTATCCAGATTTCTCTCGCGCCAGCCCTCAACACTCACGAGCTTTCCGCCGCGCTCCGCCACGCTTATTGCCTCGGCTATCCTGTCGATGCTCTTAACGCCGAGTATTCCAGAAACGCGGGGGTCTATTGCATCGGGATTAACGTGGGGGAGGCAGCCGGTGACGATTACCCTCTTGCCGGCGTCAAGGAGCTCCTTTATTCTCCCGCGCATGTGCTTTTCGGTTGGGTCTTTGACCGCGCACGTGTTGACCACGACGTAGTCCGCTTCATCGGGAGTTTCGGCGAGTTCATAACCGGCACTAACCAAGAGCGCCTCCATCATCTCGGCATCTGCCCTGTTCCTCGTGCAGCCATAAGTCTCGACGTGAACCCTTACCATCGATGCCCGCTGAGTTGGGGAGTTTAAAAATGGTGTGGTTCAAGAATGGGGACTAAGCCGCACCCACCATGCTCAGGAGCATGAAGAGAGCGGCAAAGAGAAAAAGGGCCACAAAGGCCAGTCTCTTCCGTATCCAGCCGGGGGGTTGTTGTAGTGCCTCATGACCAGACAAGGAAAGGAGGGAAACTATGAGAACCAGGACGAGGGCCGAAACCGCTATGAAGGGCGTGCCCGACAGGTGGCGGTCGATGCCAGAGGTGCCGAGAAAAGCCACAGTCCAGTAGAGCAGTATCGGCGAGAGAAGAACCGGGAACACAACTGCGACCCCGATAATCGCGGACTCCTAGTCCATGGAACCACCACAAAAGTTTAGAACAAAATACTAAAAATTCATCGCGTACTTGTTTGATATAACCTTGAGACGTATGGACACATGTTTTTAGCAATAATCTTTGCCATCTCATAGTTGTAGATGGGCTGAAGCGTTGGGTCATCCGTGCGCAGTTTTACCATAGACTCCAAGACCACATCACCGTGCTTAAAGTACCATCCCACGGCGTCCTGGATGTAGAGGGACGTTAGTGGGTCCCGATGACAGGCATTAATGGACTCCAGGGCTTCATGTCTCAGACGAAGAATCATCCTGACTTTCTCCGCCGGAGTTTTCAGGGTGGCAAAAGTCGAATTGAGTGCCTCAAACTCGTCGAGATGCTCGTCTATTGCGATTGCGTACAGCAGGTGGTAAATGGCGGCTGAATAGTAGCCCTTCTCGACCCCCAGGAGTCCCCGCTTTTTATGGTACCCCTTCCAGTCACACGCCACCTTTAGCATCGCTTCCTCGAATTCGCACGAGACATCAACCCTCGAGAGATTATCCACGAGCGCGTGCACGTTATCTCTAAGCCCAGTGGGATTGAAGGTGCCAGGAGTTAAGTGGTTCATGAGAACCTCTGAGTCCGTCAAAAAGCTCCTAGCGAACTCTAGGTAAGCCACCACCCAGCTTCCAAGTATGCTCACGTTTTCAATCTCCTGAGGTGTTGTTGGGTTTGGTACCCCCTCAAGCTTTTCCAGGAAGTCACGGGACTGGTTCAGGAAGATTTCCGCGTTGATTATGTTGTCCTCCACCACAAAGCCGGTTACAAGATAGTCCGTGAAGTTAATCCCGCTCCCCAACGTTTGTTTCCACTTTTCGGCCGTTTTGTTCTGTAAAGCTTCTACACTCCGGAACTGCCCGCGGACATACTTAAGGAACTCCGTGCGGTTTGCGAGTGCAAGGGTTGAGCCCAGGTAGTCAGCGGCAAGTATTGCACAGCTCCTGCCCTCTGTGAGGGCGGCGTAAAACTGACCCCTGTGTTGATACGAATAGGTCTCGTTAAGGCAGACATCGATGTCTTTTATTTCATCATCCGAGGCATTTAGCTTGAGAAGCATCTCCCTAAGCTCCAGAACCCGCTCAATGGCACGTTCAACGTCTTCGTCATCCACCTTTTGATTCAGATAAGCCCAAGGAGTGGAATTGTAGCTCAGTTTAAACGTCTCAAGGTCCTTTTGAACTAAGTTAAGGGTGTTGTTGAGCTCTGCCTCTAATCTGATTGCACTCTCGTGTTGAATATACTTTGAGTAGGCTAAGAACCCGAAAACCACCAGAAAAAGAAGGAGGAGGGCCTTCGTTTTCATAGTTATCCCCCTTGAATCCTTGCCCTGTTGGCATAGTAGACTCTTGTCTTCACAGTTATACGAGCTGTTCTTGTTGTTTTCCCAAGAACCGAAGTGGGACCAACACTTTTTCCTTCAGGGAAAATCGGAACGCTGTTGTGAGAGTATCCCGCAACGTATAACGTCGCGCCACCACTTACCTCAAATTTGTAATCCCCCTTCTGGGGATTTGTTATAATCCACGTTACCCCCATACCATAATCGGTGCCTCTGAATCTGGAGTCTCCGTAGAATTTAATAGTTATTTTACTAACATCGAAAGCTACATCCCCGGAGGTCTGGATGGTGTAACTATTTTTCTCACTCTTACACAGACTTGATACAAGATCTGCAAAGCTTGATAGTCCCAAGAGTTCAGCCAATTTATCCACAGCCTTTTTGAAGAACTCTATGTATGTATCCTCTAAGTCTGAGTGCCCATGCCCAGCATCAACGACAAAAATCCCGTTTCTTCCTGACACCACACCCACATAAGTGTCAGATGATGGCTTAGTGACCCTCACGGAAATCCAGTGACCACTGCTTACAGGGAAATAATAATGATTCCATCCACTTTTCCACCCACTACCAAGTTTCACCCTCAGGAAAAAGACCTGCGGGAGTGTCACGATGTCATCTTGATTAATCACTGCTACCTTCGGTAGATATGTAGAAGCAACCCCGACTTTGCCCACGAAATGGCCATATCGATAGTATGGATCTGAGTCATTCACCTTTGTCTCTGGCTTCGCGGCACTGGCCACTCCCCCAATATAGCCCAAAATCAGCAATCCCAGCATCAAACCCAGGAGTTTCTTCCACATTGTGGAGTTCCTCCTATGCTAATTTTTCGTTATAATGGCATGTGTTAGTCTTTAAAAAATTTTCTCTAATGCATATTGTAATTTAATATTTTCATCTAAAGTAGCAGAAAGAAATGCGCTCAATTCCAAGACAAGAGTCCAAGCTTACGTTTTGAACCCTAGAAAACAGTTAAGAATAAGAGGGAAAGGAAATCAGATGACTTCCGCGAAAGCGAACTTTCTCTTAACCGAGTTAATGACAATCTCAACCTCGTCGCCGACCTGGGTGTTCGGGACGAAGATAACGAAGCCCTTTATCTTGGCGATACCATCGCCGCCCTTTCCAAGGCTTTCGATCCTAACTCTATACCTTTCTCCAACCTTAACTGGGGCTTCGTAGCCACCACCAAATCCATCTCCATACATATCCAACACCAACTCTTTCAACTTTTGGAACCTTCCCGAAAGACTCCGAGAAGAGTCCCGATACTGGGTCAGTCTGAGGGTATATAAAGCTTTGCATCTCTCCAATTTTAACTATAGTGAGAGCAAAATTTAAAACCCCATTAGATAACATATGCAGGGGGAACCATGAAGCTCAAAGCAGTTCTCATCATAGCACTTCTCGTCCTTTCACTTGGCTGTTTAAGGGGTGGAGTGAACACCAAGAAACCCGCTGTTGAGTTTAAGGCAGTTGCGAATCAGGAGAGCCTGAACCAGTCGGTGGAGGTTATTGAATATTTTCTACTAGAAATCCAGCGTGAGTACATCCTCCCCTGGGAGAACTCCAGTGTGACCATTTCAGAAAAACTCCCAATAGTTTTTGTGAAGATGAAAAACGGGTCACACATCACCGGGGCGCAGGAACTTGATGGAAACGTCTTCCTGCTGAACCCCTGGACAGAGGGAGAGGGCCGGCCCTACTCCTGTCACTGCACTGATGGGAAGAGGATCGACTTCAAAGTCTTCGTCAACGTCTACGCCTTCCGCAATGTAACAACATTCAACGTGAACTACGAGGTGAGAAAGCTCGGATCCGGAGAATACCAGTTCACAACCATAGGATACTCCGTTGAGCGCGTTAAAATCTTCGGGGAAACCTATACATTAAAGCTTGGCGAGAGTGAGGGGACATGGAGCTCAAACAATGTCATCATAGAACCGTTGGGGAACTACACTTACCGGGTTCGGATCCGCAGAGGGGAAGAACACGGGGTCAAGATAACCTTATCAACAATCCCAATAATTCTAACGGGCGAAAAAAGGAACGTGACAATAACAACACTTCCGCTCGACGTAGATGTTGTTAAGGAACAAGAATGACTCAAGGTGTTACCATTTCCTTCTTTGCCGAACCAAAGAAACCCTCATTAAAGGAGGCTAATACAATATAAAAACCTGAGAGGGGCCTAGGGCCTTGCGTCTTCCCCCGGATCGTCGTTGTAGTGTTTATCAACCATCATCCTCACGTGAACTTCCATCATCTCCAGATTGAAGGACGTCGACGTGGTTATGTCCGGCATATCTCGACCCTTGAATCTACTCGCGGGCTGAACCCTAATCGCCTTCTCAGCGGCTTCAACCGCGAATTCGTGGCCTATCGTTATGGGGGCTATCCTACCTGCGAGTGAGGTTCCTTGGTCGATATGAAAATCGGGTCATTGAAATACTCGTTCAGATCGGCCCCGTAGATCCCGCAGGTTCCACAGGAACTTTTGCTCAAGCTTCCACTCAATTTAATGAAGAAGCAAAGGCTTACCTGGATCGGTGCCATCCTCGAACCTCAAGTCCCCTTTCCGTGCCATCTGACCGCAAACATTTCTCGCACCTAAGGCACTTGAGCAGAAGTTCATGAATTTAATTCTTCCTCTTCAACCCCGAAGAAGCGACAAACGAGCTTTTGTGCATTTCAGGTGGCTACCTTATTCCCAAATCCTGACCTTCCCATCGTTCACGATTTGAAATTAAAGAAAAAAGAAATAACAAACGCTTCGTTGGACACCTTTGGTTCAGTAAAAGCGGTTCAAAAAACGCTTTTTAACCCAGGTAATGGAAAGTCCAGTGTACAGAAAAAAGGATTTGGCAAAAATAAGGACGCTAAAGTACTAAAAAGTTCAATAGGGATCGGAGAAGGGGATGACTATGCTGAAGGCTGAGAAGTGTATGGGGTGCGGACTCTGTGCCGAAGCGTGCCCGTTCAACGCAATAACCGTTGTAGAAGGCAACACGCGCAGGATCGTCTTTGAACCCAAGAAATGCGGCAACTGCAAGTTTGAGTGCAACGAAGTATGCCCCGTGGGGGCCATAGAAGGCATGCCTGACGGGGCGACCCTTACCTTTGAGCACGCCCGCTGTCGGGCCTGCGGCAAAAAACTTCCCCACACTCTAAAAGAAGTTGAATACGTTGCCTCAAAGCTGCGGGAAGCCAAGGAAGAGGACGAGTTCGCATACCTTTGTGATGAGTGCAAGAGAAAGCGGATTTTTGAGGTTGCCTGGAGTTATGAGGCCTACGTGAGGTGATGCAAATGGGTGGTATGAACTTTGCATTCTTGTGCCGGGAGAAGCCAAAGCCCACAGGCAAGAAGGTCGCTATAATCGGAGCGGGTCCGGCCGGCCTCGCCGCGGCTGGCTACCTCGTCTGCCATGGCCACGAGGTTCACGTCTACGACAAGCTTCCGGAACCCGGAGGGCTTATGCTCTTCGGCATTCCTGAGTTCAGAATTCCAATTTACAGGGTTAGGGACGGCTGCAAGAACCTGGAGAACGCGTTTGAAGTGAAATTCTTCCCGAGGACTAAGGTGTGCTTCGGCAATCCAAATGAGGACGGTGACGACTTCGTGGAGAAGAGGGTAGAGTTCGAAGAGCTCGTGAAGAACTACGACGCCGTTCTAATAGCCACGGGAGCTTGGAACGCCTATCTGCCCAACATACCAGGTTCGGACCTTGAGGGAGTTTTCTCGGCACTTGAATACCTCTTCAGGATCAAGAGCGTCAAGCTCGGACACATGGACTGGAGCGAGGTTCCTCCGATAGAGGGGAAGAAGATTCTCGTTATCGGCGCGGGACACACAGCAGTGGACGCCGCCATTGAGAGCGTCAACCTTGGAGCGGAGAAAGTCTACCTCAGCTACCGCAGGACCATCCGTGAGGCCCCGGCCGGAGCCTACGAGATACACCTTCTCCAGCAGAGGGGAGTTAAGTGGCTCGAGAGAACGATGCCAGTGAGGATCATCGGCGAGAACGGAAAGGTCAGGGCGGTAGAACTCGTCAAGACGAAGATGAGCGAACCCGACGAAACAGGCAGGCGCAGGCCAATCCCAATTGAGGGCTCCAACTTCCAGATTGACGTTGACTACGTCATCTGCGCTGTTGGTCAGATGCCAACGCCCCCCTTCGCCAAGGAGACTGGAATAGCCCTCGACAGGAAGGGCAGGATCGTCGTTGACAGCAGACACATGACGAGCAGGGAAGGGGTCTTCGCGGCCGGTGACGTGGTGCTCGGCCCGTCAAAGGTCGGGAAGGCAGTGAAGGACGGCCTGTACACGGCTGAGAGCATCCACTACTGGCTGATGGAGGTGAGAGAATGAGGAAAGTCCTCCACGTTGACTACAGTCTCTGCATTGGTTGTGAGACCTGTGAGGGAGTATGTGAATTCCTTCACCATGGAAAGCCGAACATAAGGGTCTACTACACCGTGACTGGAATCCCGATCCCCATAAACTGCAGGCACTGCGAAAAGGCCCCCTGTATGGAAGTGTGTCCTGCGGGAGCCATATCCAGAGACCACGACGGGGCCATCATCATAAATCCAAACAAGTGCATAGGCTGTATGATGTGTCTGGCAGTCTGCCCCTTCGGCGTCCCCACCTTCGATGTAAAGCTCAAGGCGATGACCAAGTGTGACATGTGTGCGGACAGAAGGGAGCTCGGCATGCCGCCCGCGTGCAGTGAGATGTGCCCGGCGGAGGCCATATTCTTCGGAAAGCCCGAGGAAGCCGAGGAAGAGATCAGGCGCAGGACCGCCGAGAAGATAGCAAGGGAAAGGATATCCTCAATCCCTCTTGAAGGGGTCGGGAGACAGCTCTAAAACCCGCCAACGGGCCATCTTCTTTTTTCATATTCCCCGATACATTCAGCGATTTATCACCCAATTTCCCCTACCATCCGCGAAATAAAGTTCCCAACTTTTAGTTCAAAAAACGCTTTTATTGTGCCCTTCCAACCCGAAACGGGTGGGAGGTTGCCCCAATTAACCCTTAATTTCCAGGGTGGTTGGATTGATTAGAAAAGTGAAGGTCATTAGGTGGCAGGGTGAGCCCATAGAAACGGAAGACTACGTCTGCGTTGAGGAGACCTTTGAGATATTTGCAGTCCATGAAGGTCAAGAAAGATTTATCGCCGAAGTACCCGCTTCTCCAAGTCAGCTCAAAGAGCTCGGGGCGGGGTTTCTGCTCTGTGAGGGGTTTGCAGAGCGAGAGGATATAATGGACGTCCGGGTCAAAGGCAACAGGATTTATGTGGAGGTCAGAAAACTCCCGGCTCCATGCGAGCTGATGAAGAGGTACTCCGTTTGTGGAGACCCTCATATGACCAGGACCGGAAAAATCAAATGGCCCCACACTGGAGAATTAAAGGTTTCTCCGGACCTAATCCTGCGGATTTCTTCCACGATGACGACTTTGCCCGCGACGTGGAGAAAGACCGGAGGAACTCACTGGGCGGCCCTCTTCGGCTTGAGTGGCAACCTCGTGGCCTTCAGTGAAGACATAGGAAGGCACAACGCCGTTGACAAGGTCGTCGGCCATGCCGTTTTGAAGGGGATTGACCTTGGAAAGATCATCCTAGCTTCGAGCGGCAGGATGCCATACGGAATGGTGAAGAAAGCCATTAACACCGGCATCCCCATCCTCGTGACGAAGTCGCCGCCCACTGACAGGGGCGTGGAGCTCGCCAGGAAATACAGGTTAACGCTCATAGGCTTTGCAAGGGGAAGACGCTTCAACGTTTATGCGGGGGAAGACAAGTTAGTTTTCTAACACCTTTACATAGTTAAAAACATCTGCGGCAAATTTAGATATTAGCAAGATTTAATATATCAACCCCTCCAGGAACTCAATATTACAGGTCATTCTTGTACAACCCCAACCTAACGCCATGCAAAGGAATTAAGCTTCAAGGGCTTTATTTCACTCATTCTCTGTCATCTACACCTTTGGTTGAAAACTAAGCTGTTAAAAAACCATTTTAAGCGAAAACACAGAGCTGACTCCGAAGAAAAAAATGAACATTAGAGTAGAAATATACATTGATGAAATTAAAAGTACATGAGGGGGTGTTCCCGTTGGAAGAAAAACTCGTACCCGTAGTTTGTCCGTACTGCGGGGTTGGCTGTAGGCTGTACATAAAGACGGTTGACGGTCACCCGCAGGGAATCGAATACGCCGATGACATACCCGGCATCTCAAACGAGAAAGGAAAGCTCTGTCCAAAGGGCAACGCAGTTCTCGAGTACCTCCTGGCAAAGGACAGGCTCAAAAAGCCCCTGAAGGCAACGGAGCAGGGCAAGTTCGTCGAGATAAGCTGGAGCGAGGCCATAAAGGAAGTCACCGAGAGGCTTAGGGCCTACTCCAAGGACGACCCCAACGCGATGATGTTCTTCGGCTCTGCGAAGACCTTCAACGAGCCCAACTACCTCATACAGAAGCTCGCGAGGATGCTCGGAACGAACAACGTTGACCACTGCGCAAGGCTCTGCCACTCCTCGACAGTCACCGGCTTAAAGGCCGTTTTCGGCGCGGGTGCAATGACCAACACCTACAAGGACATCGAGGAGGCAAACGTCATCTTCATCATCGGCCACAACTACGCCGAAACACACCCAGTCGGCTTCCGCTACGTCATCAAGGCCAAGGAGAGGGGCGCAAAGGTCATCGTCGCCGACCCGAGGTTCACCAGAACCGCCTGGTTCGCCGACATATTCCTCCAGCACTACCCTGGAACTGACATAGCGCTCCTCAACGGCATGATGCACGTCATCATCAAGGAGAACCTCTACGACAGTGACTTCGTGAGGAGAAGGTGCGTCGGGTTTGACGACCTCGTAAAGGCCGTCGAGAAGTTCACACCCGAATACGTGGAGAAGATAACCGGCGTTCCGGCTGAGCTCATAGTCCAGGCCGCGAGGACCTTCGCAACGGCCGGAAAGGGCGTCATAACCTGGGCGATGGGCCTGACCCAGCACACCCACGGCCACGACAACGTCAGGCTTGCCGCAACCCTCTCGGCCATATGCGGCTACCAGGGAAGGGAAGGCTGCGGAGCTGCGCCAATGAGGGGCCAGAACAACGTCCAGGGAGCGTGTGACGTTGGAGTTCTCCCGAACGTCTTCCCAGGCTACCAGGCCGTTACCGACCCAGAGAGGAGGAAGTTCTTCGAGGAGTTCTGGGGTGTTGAGCTGAGCGGTGAGATTGGCCTCACGATCATCGAAGCGGCCCACGCGATTGACAAAGGAAAGGTCAAGGCCTACTACGTCATGGGTGAGAACCCTGTCATCAGCGATGCGAATGCAAACCACGTGATAAAGGCACTCCAGAAGCTTGAGTTCATGGTCGTCCAGGACATAGTGCCGACCCCGACCATGGAGTTTGCCGACATAGTCCTGCCCGCGGCCGCGATGCTTGAGAACGAGGGCTCGATAACCAACACCGAGAGGCGCGTGCAGTGGAGCTTCCAGGGAGCCAAGCCGCCCGGAGAGGCGAGGCCCGACTGGTGGATACTGAGCGAAGTCGGAAAGGCCATCGGGTTCACTGGAGACGGAGCCAGGGGCTTCAACTACGCCGGCCCGGAGGACGTCCTCAGGGAAATCAACGCGTGCACACCCCAGTACAGGGGCATAACGCCTGAGAGGCTCAAGGCCAACCTGGCCGGAATACACTGGCCGTGCCCGAGCGAGGACCACCCTGGAACTAGATTCCTGTACAAGGACAGGTTCCTGACACCGGACGGAAAGGCCCACCTGGCGGCGGTTGACTACAGGGGCCCGGCTGAGCTCCCGGACGAGGAGTACCCGTTCCTCCTCACGACCCACAGGTACGTTGGCCAGTACCACACCGCCACAATGACAATGAGGAGCGAGGCCCTCAAGAAGCGCTGGAGCGAGCCGCTGGCGGAGATACACCCCGAAGATGCAGCCAGGCTCGGCATCAAGACTGGCGACTGGATCAAGGTCGAGACGAGGAGAGGTGTATACCCGATCAGGGCCAAGGTAACGAGGGCCGTCAAGAAGGGCGTCATAGCCGTTCCGTGGCATTGGGGAGCCAACGTCCTGACCAACGACGCTCTCGACCCGGTTTCAAAGATACCCGAGACCAAGGCCTGCGCCTGCAGGGTAGCAAAGATCAGCGAAGAGGAAGCAAGAAAGCTGATGGAGGCCGTTCCCAAGGTTATACCCAAGTTTGAGGTCGTGGAGGGGTGATCTAAATGGCCAGGAAGACCATCTTTATCGACTTTTCAAAGTGCATCGAGTGCAGGGCCTGTGAGGTCGCATGCGAGCGCGAGCACAACGGCAGAGCCCTCATCAACGTCTTTGAGTGGGAAGAGATGGCCGCGATGGCGCTCAACTGCCGCCACTGTGAGAATGCACCGTGTGTTGAAATCTGCCCCACCAAGGCACTCTACCGCGACGAGGACGGAGCGGTACTGCTAAGCCCGCAGAAGTGTATCGGCTGCCTCATGTGCGGCATAGTCTGTCCCTTTGGAGTCCCCCAGCTCGATGCGCTTGACAGGATAATGATGAAGTGCGACCTCTGCGCCCACAGGAGGGCCGAAGGAAAGCTCCCCGCCTGTGCCGAGACCTGCCCAACGGACGCACTCCTCTTCGGAGACTTCAACGAGATACAGAGGATGAGGAGGAAGGCCTTCACGGAGAAGGCTATAGAGAAAGCCAAGAAGGCAGAGAGGATACCATTCATGGGACTCTAAGGGGGCTGGAGAACTTTCCTTCTTTCGTTTTCAATTCACCGTTGCGAGACTACGTTTCCAGACCTGAAGGTAGTGAGGAAAGGTATTCACGGGCATGAAGCTGGATGAAAGTTAAAGTGGGAGAGAGGTGATCGAACATGGCTGAAGCTAAGGAAAAAGTCCTGTACGGGGTGGATACTACCTTTGAGGGCATAGCCAAGAAGGCCACCCCGAAGTTTAAGACCACCCCCGGAAGGCTGCTCTTCGCTGGCTTCATGGCGGGTGCCTTCATAGCCTTCGGCTTCCTGCTGGCGGTCGTGGCTGGCTGTGTGGCTAAGTACCCGCCGTTTGCCATGGGGGACACATTCAACAAGGCGCTCTTCAAAATCCTGCTCGGTGCGGTCTTCCCGGTCGGCCTCATAGCGGTCGTCCTGGGAGGTGCTGACCTCTGGACCGGCAACGTCCAGTTCCTCAGCTCGGCGAAGGCCAAAGGCTACGCAGACTTCAAGTGCGTCCTCTACAACTGGTTCGGGAGCTACGGCGGAAACTTCATTGGCTCAGTATTCCTGGCACTCATGGCAGTCCCGCTCACCGGCCTCTTCGGCCACGTCGGCGACCCGAACGTCTTCGGAAGCACTGTCGTTTCAATAGCCCAGGGCAAGGTCTCGAAGGACATAATGGCCCTGTTCTTCCTTGGAATAGGCTGCAACTGGCTGGTCAACCTTGCCATCTGGCAGTCTGCACGAGTACAGGACGGGGCAGGCAAAATCCTGGCCATATGGTTCCCGATCTTCGCTTTCGTTGCCATAGGCTTCGAGCACGCGATAGCGAACATGTGGGCGATCCCGACGGGCATACTGACCAGCGACTACGCCGTAACCTGGAGCCAGTTCTTCCACAACTTAATTCCAGTAACCTTTGGTAACGCGGTCGGAGGCTTCCTCTTCGTGGCGTTCTACTACTGGTACCTCAGCCACCCTGAGCTGACCGCTGAGAGAATCGTCAAGGAGATCATTGACTTCCTCGTCGTGTTTGCAGTGTTCTGGGTCATTGCAGCCCTTATACCGGCCGGAATAGGCATCGCCCTCGACAGGGCCATGGGAAGCGGCGCCATGTACGTCGTCCCGGCTGTGCTTTCCATCTACTACATAGCCGGCACCTTCGCACTCGCTAAGGTTGCCAAGCCGGCCTGATGCCCTTTCTTTTTTCATAACATGTGGTCCTCTAGTTAACCTTTGGTTTACAACGGCTGGTTTTCCACATTTCTTTGCCAAACTGAGCTTTAGAAAACCGTTTTAAGCCAAAAACAGAAGCTTCAATCGAGAGTAAACAAAAACTGCTAATTCGGAGGTGGTAGCTTGCCCTTCATGGTTGCATTCGTCTTTGCATACGTCACCTGGCTCGTCCTGACGGCAGGGACGAACGGGCTTCTATGGAGCACGGAGGAACTGATAGCGGGCCTAATATTCGCGGGAATAATAGCATACGCGACAAAAGGCGTCATAGGAGACGAATCAACCCGCTTCCTCAACCCGGTGAGGTGGGTCGGCTTCATAGCCTACGCCCCGGTGCTCTTCTGGGGCATGGTCAAGGCAAACCTCGACGTTGCCTACCGCGTCATAACCGGCAAGATAAACCCGGGAATAGTGCGCGTCCCGGTCGAGCTTGAAAACGACGCCCAGTACACCATTCTGAGCAACTCAATAACCCTGACTCCTGGAACTCTCACGGTAGATGCCTGCCCGGAGGAGAAGGCCCTCTACGTCCACTGGATAAACGTCACCGAGCCGCACCCGGAGAGCTCTGAGCCGGTCGCAGGCCCGTTCGAGAAGTGGGCCAGGAGGTTGGGAAGATGATAGCGCCAGAGTTCTTCTATGCAACACTGGTAATCATGGTAGGAGCGTTCATGGCACTGCTTAGGGTGCTCTTCGGACCGTCCGTCCCGGACAGGGTCGTCGGCGTTGACACGCTCAACACCCTGATAGTGGCAGGCATGGTTCTCCTCGGAGCGGCCTACGACAGGACGATATACATCGACATCGCGATAGTTTACGCCCTCCTGAGCTACATTGGAACCCTCGCAATCGCCCGCTACATGCAGGGGGGATTGAAATGAACACCGTTGACTACGTCATCTACACGTTCCTCGCGATAAGCATGATATTCAACCTCTTAGGGAGCATAGCACTCCACCGCTTCCCCGACGTTTACACAAGGCTCCACGGAGCGACAAAGACAACAACCTTCGGAACTATATTCGCCGTCCTGGCGGTGGTCGTTCACGCCGCCTACCAGCTCCACGAGACCGGCAACCCGAAGTACCTCCAGATGGCGCTCCACAGCGTCGTTGCCCTCATCGCGCTGCTTCTCACAAACCCCACAGGTGCACACGCCATAGCCAAGGCCGCCCACCTGAGCGGCTACAAGCCGGTTAGGGCCATCGTTGATGCATATGAGGAAAAGCGCAGAGGTGATGGGGAATGAACGCCCTCACTATGGACCAGATCATCCAGTTCGGCATTCTCCTCGGCGTCCTCGTCAGCGCATACCTCACGATACGCTTTAGAGACCTGCTCAGTGCTGCAATCGCTTCTGCAGCCATGAGCCTTCTCCTCAGTCTAGAGTTCTACATGCTCCACGCGCCGGACGTTGCGATAGCTGAGGCAGCCGTTGGTGCGGGCGTCGTTACGGCCCTGGTTGTGTATGGCATCGCCAAAACTGAGAGATGGGAGCGTGAGGGGCCATGAAGAGAACCATTGCTTTCCTCTCGCTGCTGTTCGTCCTCGGGGCGCTGCTCTACATAGCGAACCCCGATTACGGCCTTAAATTCGGACCCGGTGGTGACGACTGGAAGAACCTCCGCTACACCGACGACTACTACATCACCCACGGCGTGAAGGAGGTCGGCGGTACCAACATCGTGACGGACATAGTCTTTGACTACCGTGGCTACGATACCCTTGGAGAGGCCACCGTCCTGTTCACGGCCATTGCGGGAGCAACTGCACTTCTAAGGCCCTGGAGGAGGGATGAGGAATGAGCGACGATATGGGAGTCATCGTTAGGACTATGGCGAGAGCGACCATCCCGCTCATCGGAATATTCGGCGCCTACGTGGTTTCCCACGGACACCTTACACCCGGTGGTGGCTT
This sequence comes from Thermococcus sp., assembly GCA_021160985.1. Lineage (GTDB taxonomy): Archaea > Methanobacteriota_B > Thermococci > Thermococcales > Thermococcaceae > Thermococcus. The sequence continues at coordinate 4,560 of JAGHBN010000026.1, read as the reverse complement.
CCAGGGTGGCGCAACTATAGCTGGAGCAGGAATACTCTTCCTCCTAGCGTTCGGCCTCAGCGAGATGAAGAGGCGCTACGACAAGCACCTCTATTCAGCCCTTGAGGGAATAGGTGGCCTTGTATTCCTCGGTGCGGCGATGCTAGGCATAGGCACGGCGTTCTTCTACAACACGCTGTGGCACGACGGGCCTGTATTCAACGGAGAACCTGGAACGCTCCTCTCGGCAGGATACCTCCCGATAATGAACCTTGCAGTCGGGCTGAAGGTCTTCACTGGCCTCGTCAGCGCGATGGCCGCTATAGCGCTTTACAGGAGGTGGAAGTCATGATACCCTTCCAGTTCATCACCGCGTTCCTGATGGTTGCAATTGGAATATACGCCTTCCTCTACAAGAGGAACCTCCTCAAGCTGGTTCTTGCCCTGGACATCATAGACTCCGGCATCCACCTGCTCCTCGTGAGCCTCGGATACCGCATGGAGCTGAAAGAGCCCCCGACAGCTCCGATTTACACGGGTTATGAGACCCTAAAGAGCGCCATGGTCGGTCCGCTCCCGCAGGCCCTCGTGCTCACGAGCATAGTCATCGGCGTCTGTGTCCTTTCGCTCGCCGTCGCTCTGACGATAAACGCCTACCGCCACTACGGAACCCTTGATGTGAGAGCCCTCAGGAGGTTGAGAGGATGAACGGGGAAGCGATACTTCCTTACATCATAATCATTCCGCTCTTCGGGGCCTTCTCAATGCCCATAGTTAGTCTCGCAGGGAGAAAGGCGAGAGAGGCATGGGCGGTGCTCATAAGCGCCCTCACGCTGGTCGTAGCCTCGGCCCTGTTTTACCACGTCTGGGACACCAAGGAAATCATAGTCTACACACTCGGCGCGAAGACGCCCTTCGGCCAGGGGGTTGACTTCCCCATCAGGATAGTCTGGGAGGTTGACCTCCTCGGTGCAATAATGGTGCTGACAGTGGCCTTCGTGTCGTTTATGGCGATCCTCTACTCCATCGGCTACATGAAGCACGACACCGGGCTTGAGAAGTACTACACGCTCATACTCATACTTGAGCTCGGAATGCTGGGCATAGCCATCACCGGCGACCTGTTCAACTTCTACGTCTTCCTCGAAATCATGAGCATAGCCAGCTACGCCCTCGTCGCCTTCAGGAACGACACCTGGGAGGGCATTGAGGCCGGCATAAAATACATGTTCGTCGGTTCGATAGCCAGCTCGTTCGTCCTCCTCGGTATAGCGCTCCTCTACGGCCAGTACGGAACCCTCACGATGGGTTACATGGCGATTAAAATCCTGGAGAACCCGACCGTGACGGCAAAGGTCGCACTGGCCCTCTTCATAGCGGGACTCCTCTTCAAGAGCGGTGCCTCCCCGGTCCACATGTGGCTGGCAGATGCCCACCCCGCGGCCCCCAGCAGCATCTCGGCGATGCTTTCAGGTCTGGTCATCAAGATCGGTGGAATCTACGCGATGGCGAGGATACTCTTCAGCATCTACAGCCCTCTGGCCAACAAAATACTTGAGGCATACAACCAGCCCTACATCAACATGGGTGCCATAGGATGGGTCATTATAATCTTCGCCTGCCTGACGCTGATAATCGGCAACGCAATGGCCGTCATTCAGACCGACATGAAAAGGCTCCTTGCCTATTCCTCAGTTGGACAGATAGGCTACATCCTCCTTGGACTTGGAATCGGCCTGGCAGCCTACGGAACCCAGACTGGAGAGGTTGCCCTCGCAGGTGCAATCTACCACACCGTTAACCACGCCCTCATGAAGGCCCTCCTGTTCCTTGTCGCAGGTGCGGTAATCCACGAGGTGGGTACGAGGAACCTGAACGAGCTGAGCGGACTTGCGAAGACCATGCCGAAGACCACGTTCGCGTTCCTCATTGGAGCGGCAGCTATAGTAGGAACGCCCCCGCTGAACGGCTTCGCCAGCAAGTGGCTCATCTACGAGAGCTCGGCGGTCTTCAATCCAGTCCTCGGCGCGATAGCCATCATCGGAACGGCCTTCTGCACCGCCGCCTACGTCAGGGTGCTCTACACCTTCTTCGGCAGGCCAAGCGAGAGGATAGCGAACGCAGAAGACCCTGAGACCTCAATGATGCTCCCAATGCTCCTGCTCGTGCTCGCAATAGTGGTTATGGGCCTCTTCCCGTGGCAGATAAGCGACAAGGTGATGATACCCGCGGCCAGGATGCTGGAGCAGTTCAAGTTCGAGTACATACAGGCCCTGATAAGCCTCGCAGGGGGTGCGTGAAATGTTCGGCTACTGGGACGCCCTTTACTTCGTCTTCATCTTTATTATCGGCCTAATCCTAGCGTGGCTGCTGAACGAGTGGGCGAAGAACTCGGGTATGGGCACCAGGGAGACCGGCGACGGAACCAAGATATTCATCAGCGGTGAAGACCCGGACAGAGTTGTTCCGGGCTTTGAGCACCTAGAGGGCCACTTCACAGGCAGGAACGTCATGTGGGGCCTCACATACGCCCTCAAGAGGTTCTTCACCGTCCTTAGAGCGGACCACACCGGCCTGCTTACGGACTACGTGAGCTACCTGCTCATAACCACAGCCTTCGTGCTAGGAGCGATACTGATTTGGGGGTGATTGAATGAGCATCAAGGTTACCTCTGACCAGAACAGAACAAACGGGTCTGTGAGCGAGCGTGAGAAGCTGGAGAAGAGAATAGCTCAGCTGTGTCGCTTCATAGGAAGATCACCCTGGATATTCCACGTGAACAGCGGCAGCTGCAACGGCTGCGACATCGAAGTCATAGCCGCCCTGACCCCGCGCTACGACGCCGAGCGCTTTGGTGTCAAGCTCGTCGGCTCACCGAGGCACGCCGACGTCCTCGTGGTGACGGGGCCGGTTACAGACCAGAGCCTTGAGAGGGTCAAGCTCGTCTACGAGCAGACCCCAGACCCCAAGATAGTCATAGCCGTCGGGGCCTGCCCAACAGGAGGCAGTGTGTTCTACGAGAGCCCATTCACCAACGCACCGCTGAGCAACGTTATCCCTGTGGACGTCTACGTGCCGGGGTGCCCGCCGAGGCCCGAAGCTATCCTTTACGGCGTCGTCCTGGCACTTGAGAAACTGGCAAAGATGCTGAAAGGTGAGGTTCCGGAGGGTGAGGAGTGATGGCTGACGATAACGCAGTCATGGAGAAAGTTGAGGTTAGGGAACCGACCAAGGAAGACCTCGTTGCAGAGGCCATAAAGAACCGCTTCCCCAGCGCAAGGGTCGAGATAAAGGAGAACAAGTGGGGCAGGAGGCGCGTCTGGGTGAGAGTCCCGAGGGAGGAGTACAAGGCCCTCATGAAGTCCATCGTTGAACTCGACCCCGAGGCCCACTACTCGATAAGCATCGAGCAGGACTACGGCGAGGAGCTCGGCTACATGAGCCACATCCTCCTGCACTACGAGGACGCTCCGGGAGTTTCACTGCTCGTCGAGGTCAGGGCACCGAAGGACGACCCCGTCATTCCCGACATCAGCGACGTCTTCCCGATAGCCGTCCATTACGAGAGGGAAGCAGCGGAGATGATGGGTATAGTCTTCGAGGGAATCCCTGACAGCAGGAGGCTCTTCCTCCCGGACGACTTCCCGGAGGGCATTCACCCGCTCAGGCTTGACGAGAAGGGCATCTCCGAGGAGATGGTCAAGAACGCCGGACACCCCTATTACCTCAAGGGAGGTGCAAAGAAATGACCGAGAAGGTCGAGTACTGGGTAAAAGTACCCTTCGGGCCAATTCACCCTGGCTTAGAAGAGCCCGAAAAGTTCATACTCACCCTAGACGGGGAGAGGATAATCAACGTTGACGTTAAGCTCGGTTACAACCTTCGCGGAATCCAGTGGATAGCTTACAGGAGGAACTACGTCCAGATGATGTACCTGGTAGAGAGAATCTGCGGCATCTGCTCATTCTCGCACAACCACACATACAGCAGGGCCGTCGAGGAAGCGGCAGGCATAGAGGTGCCGGAGAGGGCCGAGTACATACGCGCCATAGTGGGCGAGCTGGAGAGGATTCACTCCCACCTGCTCAACATCGGCGTCGTCGGCCACGACATAGGCTACGACACGGTTCTCCACCTCACATGGCTGGCGCGTGAGAGGGTCATGGACATCCTCGAGGCCATCTCGGGGAACCGCGTGAACTACTCAATGGTGACCATAGGCGGCGTGAGAAGGGACATAGACGAGAAGGGCAAGAGGCTCATCCTCGACCTGATAAAGTACTACAGAAGCATAATGCCCCAGATAGAGGAGGTATTCCTCCACGACCCGACCATAGAGGCCCGTCTGAGGGATGCGGCGGTGGTGAGCAGGCGCATCGCCAAGGAGTACGGTGCAGTCGGCCCAACTGCCAGAGGTTCCGGGCTAAAGGTGGACGCCAGGTGGAGCGAGGGGCTCGGCGTTTACCCGGATCTTGGAGTTAAGCCGGTGCTCCCGCAGGACGTCACCGGCGAGAAGCCGCACGGCGACGTTTACGACAGGACGGCGGTGAGGATTGGGGAAATCCATCAGAGCCTTGAGC
>JAGHBN010000005.1 GCA_021160985.1 Thermococcus sp. | reverse complement strand
CGCCCGGGTGGTGTAGCCCGGCCTATCATACGGGACTGTCACTCCCGTGACCCGGGTTCAAATCCCGGCCCGGGCGCCATACAACCCTTTCTGGCAGGAAACTTTGCTGGCGAAAAGTTTGATCAAATAGTCCTGACTGTTCCAAAGGCCCAAACTGGGAGTGTGCACTTCTTTGAAAAGCTGGTAATTCTGGGGGGTTTCATCTCACTTGTTTAACATTCTACAGGGCTCAATTCTAAGAAGGTCTCCCGAAGGGCGTCGAATTGAACGGTGAACCCTCGCAATGGAAGCTGTTTTAACATTAAACCCCTGTTTAATGTGCAGTTTTAACCGTGCACAAATCGTTATCGAGCCTTTAAACGGTGATTCCCATTTGGTGAAACTTTGCCCCATCAAGCTTTGCCAAGCAAAGCTTGACCAAAGTGCTTTCACCGGTTGGAAGCTTAAAAAACTCCGTGCTCTTTAAAATAGATGGTTTTGTCAGGGGTTTGCACTCCCAATTACGCTTTTGAGAGCGTTTTACTCTTCAAACGGCGTCCAGGGGACGCCAATAACTGGGTTAAAACTTATTTTTGAGATGCAATCTTGGTGATCAAACCTAGGGGCAAGGGGGTGATCGGAAAGGCACCTAAACTCATTTCAGAACGATTCAACAGTAAATGCTATTTGATCAAACTTTTCCCCAGAAAAGTTTGCGGGATAAAATTTATAAATCCACTCCATTAGCTATCAACGGGCACAGCCCCGTGGTGTAGCGGCCAAGCATGCGGGACTCTGGATCCCGCGACCGGGGTTCGAATCCCCGCGGGGCTACCATTCAACTGGGCTCCAGACATCGAACCCCACTTTTCCTTCCACTTCTAAGTTTGATTATCGAGCTTCAAATTACACCACAGAACGTATCATGTGGCGTTGTGAATGACCCTGCTTCGTCTTGTGACCGGTGCGCTCTGCGAAAATACTGTTGAAATATCTACACGTTAGATGGAAATCTTCTTGGGGATTGGATAATATTTGAAATATCTTGAAAAGATGATAACTAAAAACAAAAAGAAAGAGCACCTGTGGGACTTTCAACGTATTATATGGCCTATTTTAGTCGAATACGGCACCAAACTGCCAAAAATTCGAAAATCGGACTTTTTGGGAACCCTTAAATAGTATGCAGTTGACTTTTGAAGTAGTGTTACATACTGATTGCTTAACATGGAGGTGAGGGCATGAACAGCACCATCGGTTTGGAAAGTGAAATCATTAACCTGCTTAGGGCTCACGGTTCGCTGAGCGTGGCGTTTCTGACAAGGTTTCTCAACGAAAAGGGCCTCGACTGCACCAGACAGAAGGTGGAGAGAACCCTGCGAAAAATGATTGCTCAAAAAAAGGTTGAGGTTCTCTACATCAACGGGAATAAGCGCAAGCACTACAGGTTGCGGTGATAGTATGGGTGCAACAACCGCCATTCTCGGGAATGACAGAAGGATGTTGATGATAGAGTTTCTGCAGAAGAGTAAGGGGCATGCTGATTTGAGGGAAGTCGTTGAGTATATTGCTGAGAGGGAGGGTGCTACCGATAGGAGGCACAGGAAGAGCGTTTATGTCAGCCTCATCCAGACCCACATCCCCAAGCTCCAGAGAGAGGGCGTGGTGTCCTTTGAGCATGGAGTCGTGACCCTGCTGGAGATTCCCGAGGACGTCACGGTTTACATGGAACTCGTTAACAAGCACGACATAAGCTGGAGCGTTTTCTACATGGGGTCGTCCATCATGTTTATCATCGCGGGCCTTTATCTCGGGAGCCCCCCGTTGATAGTTACGGCGCTAATATATCTCATAATCAGCCTGGTACACCACAGCAGGGTCAAAAGGCTGATATGATTCGATTTTCTGGCTGTGAAAGCCCCTTTTCTGGCAGGTAATGTGGGATTACCTGGAAGTAACGCGGAATTTACTATATGCTTTGGGTTCTTACCATGATATAAGCTTCCCGGTGAGGCCTGTGCTGAGGGTTGCGATTGTAGTGAATGGAGGAAAACACCATGAAGAAACTTTTGGCCCTTGGTATGCTGGGGCTGATGATCGCGGCGGCTTTTGCTTTAGGTACGAGCGCGACCTTCAGGGACTACCGTTCCCAGAGAAGCTCGCACATAGCCGTTGTTACAGACGACGCCGAGCTCATTGACTTAACGCCCGTTCAGCCCTACGCGTACATCAACGGGGGAGGACAGCTTGTTATTGACTTTTCGGAGAACAATCCCCACTGGCCGGGACACAACGATCCCGCTAACTGGTACGACGAGGATGAGAACCCCCTGGGAAGCGGATTGAGCCCCCAGAGCAGGTACAACTTCGACCACGTGTTCAACGTGAGCAATCACCTTTGGGAGAACAAGGACATCATCGTTAGGGTTACCTCATCGGATTCGGGGAAGGTAGCTTTCTATGACCCTGGAAAGAACATGAGGGAAGTTGGCAGCAACGTGAAGCCCTACAACTCGGACACCGCGGTTGGAGACGTGTGCTTTGTACTGGCTCCGGGCCAGGCACTAGGCATCGGCATGGAGCTTGCAGCGGGGAACAGCCTTGGCAGCTACGATGTGACCATAACGGTTCAGGCGTGGCCGGCTGACAACGCACCCATAACTTGCGGGAGTGGATCATGATGAAAAAGATTCTAGGACTCGTGATTTTGATGGCAGGCCTGCTCATAGCGGTCACTGCCAGCAGCGCAAACTTCGCCTACTTCCACGCCGACAGGAACGTCCACATCCAGATAGTTCCCGACGACAACGAGCTCATTGACCTTGAACCCCTTCAGCCCTACGCCTACATAAACAGCAACGGAATGCTCGTGATTGACCTGAGCGACGCAAATGACAACTGGGAAGAAGGCTTCGGCGAGGGAGTCAGCCCGAACAGCACCTACGTCTTCGAGGAAGTTTTCGGGGTCAGCAACCACCTCTGGGAGGAGACCCCTATCTGCATGAACATAACCTACAGCGGAAGCGGCGGAATCTTGTTCTTCGAGGGAGACTACATTCCGGGGACAACCACCGGCGCGACCAACCTCTACGTGACGATTCAGCCCGGCGATGTCGCCAGGATCGGCATGATAATAACCAGCGACAACCTCGACGCCGGAACCAGCCTGGACGGCAACATAGCGTTCTACGCCACGGCTGGGGCATGCAACGTGGGCCGCCAGTGATTTTGTAAAATTTCTTTCTGGAGCCTTTGCTCCTTTAAACTTTCTAGAGAGGGAAAGATAATGAGGACAGCTTTGAAAATTGGTGCTGGCATTGGGATAATGCTTTTACTGCTCATAGGGGCCAGGGGACTCTATCCCGCTGACCCGTTAACGGTTGTTTATGCTGCTTCGGACGGGGGAAATCTATCAGTGAATTCCCTCCCGCCCTACGCCCACGATGAGAACGGTTTTCTGGTGGTTGACATAAGCCCAGACAGCCCCTTTTATCCCGGCGAGGGTGAAGGTTTGAGCGTCAACAGCACCTACGTTTTTGAGGGTGTATTTGAGATCGCCAACAACGAGAGCGAGACCGGTTTTTCTGAAATATGTGTAAGGGTTTCGTCGAACGATCCGAAGCTCGGCTTCTTCGCTGGAAGCTTTGGTGGAACCTGGAGCAACGTGGTTGAGGTCACCATTATCGGCGGTGAAAAAGTTAGAGTGGGAGCGAGGATAACCACCGAAGGTCTCTCAGCCGGGGATTACTGGGGAGACTTCACGATAGAGGCGTGGGGAGGGGCCTGCGGATGAAGGAGCTTTTTGAGTACTCCCTGATAGCCGTGGTGGGGATGCTGGTGATAGGCTCCCTTCTGGGCGCCCTGATGGACAGGCCCATCTTCATGTCCTACGCTTACTCCGAGAGCATGACCCCGACGATAGATAAGGGAGACTTGTTCTTCCTGAACCCTCTGGATAGGAGCCCTGAAGTTGGGGACGTGATGGTATTCAGGGCCAACGGCAGGTGGACGGTTCACAGGGTCGTGGCGGTAACGCAGGACGGCTACATAACCAAGGGAGACGCCAACGTTGCGACGGATCAGACGGGCAAGGGGATAAGCCCTATACCTAAGGAGGACGTTGCCGGAACCGTGGTGGCCTTTGGAAACCATGTGCTCACGATTCCTGGGATAGGAAACTACCTTGAGACAGGACTCGACAACAGGACGAAGATTTTCCTGGGTGTCCTTCTGGTCATGGTGGGTGTCGTGGCATTCTCTGGAAGCTCCGAGGGCAGGAAGAAGCACAGGAAGTTCGTGAGGGTCAAGTTCCGAACCCTGTACATGCTCGCGGGGGCGTTCCTCATACTAACCGTTGCGATGGCGATTTTCGTATCCTGGGAGAAGTTTCCGATAGAGTATGCCGTCACGAGCGCAGGCGGCCTGAGGGAAGGCTGGTACCTGCCCGGGGAGGAGTTCTCTTCTGAAGTAATCGTCAGAAACGAGAACCTGTACCCGATGCTCTACTACGTGTCGGCTAAATCTCCTGTCACCTCCGTGTCCTCTGAGGAGTTCCGGCTGAGTGGGGGCGGGGAGAGAACGATCGTTGTGGACATAACAGCGCCGGAGAGCACCGCCGTCTACTCGACGGAAGTCAGGATAACCGCATATCCCCACGTTCTGCCCGCTGACCTAATCGGCTGGCTTTACTCTTACAACCAGATGCTGCCGGTTCTGGCCATCCTCCTTGAGGTTGGGCTGGTGCTGTGGGTCATCTACCTCATCTCGGGAATCGGGAATGAGGACGCACTGAAAATCAGGAGGAAAAGGACTTCCAGGGTTGGCGGAGTCTCGGAGGTGTTCAGGTTATGAGAAAAATTATCGGGATAATTTTTGGACTGTTGATGGCTTCTCTGATATTCATCGGATCTAGCGGTACTTTTGTTAGCTTTAACGCTGTGAGGGAGGTCAGGGTCAACGTGGTGCCCCATGAGGATGAGTACCTGGGCTTCATGTGTGAAGATGGGTACTCTGCGGTCGTTACGGTTAGTGCGAATGATGAGACTGACTTTGGGGCCCTGACCGTCAGGAACCATTTGAACGAGCTGAAGGAGGTTGTGATAAGGCTTCACCCGGACTACTCGGGGCTGCCTGAGAACATTACAATGTTTATCGAAACAGAGGATGGCGGTTTTCGAGTCATCTCGGCTGGAGGGGAATACACGTTCTCCGGCAACGTTACCACGGGTGACGTTGAACCCGGCGAATATGAGGTTCCGGTTCAGATGATAGCGACCTGGGCGGGGGGAGACGCATCGATTTCGACCTGTTCCATAAAGCTCATCGTAACCGGGGGCCCCACTATAGAGAAGGAACTGCTCAGCGGCCCCCTCGAGCTTCCGACCCATACGGCCGCCCAGTGGACTTTCAGGATAACGGTAACCAATCCGGGGAGGGAGCGGAACCTGACCGTGAAGGACGTCGTCCCGGGGGAGTTTGAGGTGGACTCCGTGAGCCCAAGCGCCGGAAATTCCCTGGTAACCCAGACGGGGGCGGCCCATCACATAACGTGGAACGTCCATCTTGGAGCGGGAGAAAGCGCCCACATGAATGTCACGATACACACAAAGCTGAACCCCGCAGGTCAGCAGGAGTTCACCTCCTGCGGAGACTACATACTCAACGAAGGGGCCGAGCTGGTTGGGTACAACGTGAGGAGCAACAATCTGACCGTCACGGCCACCTGTGAGGAAGAGGACGACTGTAATATGTGCGTCTCCAGTAAGGTGGTAAGCGGCCCGAGGTTCCTCTCGCTTGGCCAGAGTGCAGACTACCAGACGGTGATTTTCGTGAAGAACAGGGGTGCTGCGAAGGACGTGACAATAGAGCAGACGGTCGGGCCTTCCTTTGCCGTCACCGGACACTCAGAGAGCACCGGAACCGTCTCGGTCACCCCGGACTCTGGTGGTAGCCTGGTTACGTGGACGTTCCACCTCGACGTGGGGGAGACCGCCACGCTGTACCTTATGGAGCACACCGATGGGATATACACGAGAAGGGCCCTTCTGGTGGGGAGGGTCTACGTGGTCGGCTGCGGATGCGTCGGCTGCCCGCACTACGTCTACCTGAAGTCCTGCCACGGCTGCAGGGAGAGCACTCCCGGAACGGAAAGCCAGGAAGGCGTTGAAGTTGAATCAGAAAACTGTGAAGGAGAATGTGAATGATGAAAAGGAAGGTATCCAAATTTTTGAGGAGAAAGCCGGTCATAGGCGTATTTCTCCTCCTGTTCGTTGTTTTTGGAGTCTACTCCATCAAACTCATGAGCGCCCGGCCTTATGTCGTCAGCACAAGGAGCCTCGGGACGTTTACGGCGGAGGGAAAACTATCGCACGTTGGAGTGCTGGGAAACAACACTCTCTACGGTCGCAGTGTCTCACTGGAGGACTATCCGCTGCCGCTTGTTGAGGAGTTCAGAATGACCTACAACTACAGGTCCAACCCCGGGCTTTCTGAGGGTAACTACACTTTCCTCGTGAAGGCCACCTACTACGTCAGCAAGGGGACTGAGGAAGTCGTCCTCTGGGAGGAGACCCTCTTTGAGGAAAAAGGACCTCTGGCCGACGGATCGTTCAGTTCCGGATATGCCCTTAACGTGACGGAGCTGGACAACAGGAGCGCGGAGATAGCCGAGGAACTCGGCATGAAAAGGCTGAGGAGAAGAATAACGGTAATGGCTGCTGTGGACGGCACTGGAAGCGTGGGGGGCAGGAAGGTTACCGAGAGCTTTACACACACATCCGAGCTCGTCAGGGACTCGAGCGCCGAGCTGTACTACTTCGTCGACACCGCAAAGGGGGAGAGCAAGCCCTTCACAGAGACCTCAACATCAAGGGCAAACACAACGTTGTTTGGGATTTCAAGCGACGTGGAGACCGCCCAGAACGCTGCTGTTGCACTGGCCTTCGTCGCCCTCCTTCCTTTGATTGGTTCCGTCTACCTCGGCAGGGGGCCCAAGGACGATATGAAGAAGCTCAGGCCCTACATGGTCAAGGGGGCGCCCAGGAATGTGGATAAGAAGGTGTACCTCAGGACGGAGGAGGACCTGGAGAAGGCCTTCAACCTGCTTGACAGGCCGATAATGACCTACATAGACGGTGATGAGGAGGTTTACGTCATAATAAACGACGGCGTGGCCTACGAATACAGGAAGCCCCTTCCAGGGGCCAAGAAAACGGCAAACTGATGCCGTCTTTTCTCTTTTACTGACCAACAACTTTAAAAGCACTATCCTAAAGCCACCCTTAGAAGTTCTACAAAAAGGTTAGAGGTGGTTAGAGATGAACCCGTTCCACGAACTTGAGCCCGGACCGGAGGTTCCAGAGGTTGTGTACGCGCTCATAGAGATTCCGAAGGGAAGCAGGAACAAGTACGAGCTCGATAAGAAGACCGGACTCCTCAAGCTCGACCGCGTCCTTTACAGCCCGTTCTTCTACCCGGTCGACTACGGAATAATCCCGCAGACCTGGTACGACGACGGAGACCCGTTCGACATAATGGTCATCATGCGCGAGCCGGTTTATCCGCTCACCATCATCGAGGCCAGGCCCATCGGCATCATGAAGATGGAGGACTCTGGAGATAAAGACTGGAAGGTTCTCGCCGTCCCGGTTGAGGATCCGTACTTCGCCGACTGGAAGGACATAGACGACGTCCCGAAGGCCTTCCTCGACGAGATCGCCCACTTCTTCCAGCGTTACAAGGAGCTCCAGGGCAAGGTCACCACCGTTGAGGGCTGGGGCAACGCCGAGGAGGCCAAGAAGGAGATTCTCAGGGCCATTGAGCTTTACAAGGAGAAGTTCGGGAAGGAGTGAACCCCTTTCCCATTTTAGGGAGGTCAAGCCATGTATAAACTGCTGAAGGTTAAGGACGTCGTTAGGATTCCTCCCCGCATGTTCACAATGGATCCGAAGGAAGCGGCCAAAATAGTGCTCCGCGAGACTTATGAGGGTATCTACGACAGGGATGAGGGCGTCATCCTCGCGGTAATGGAGGTTGAGGAGATAGGCCAGGGCGTCATAGTGCCCGGAGACGGTGCCACCTACCACGAGGTCGTCTTTGACGTTCTCGTCTGGAAGCCCGAGATGCACGAGGTCGTTGAGGGCGAGGTCATAGACGTCGCCCCGTACGGTGCCTTCATAAGGATCGGGCCGATGGACGGTCTCGTCCACATAAGCCAGCTCATGGACGACTACGTCGTCTTTGACGAGAAGAACAAGCAGTTCATTGGAAAGGAGACGAAAAGAGTCTTGAAGCTCGGCGATGAGGTTAGGGCCAGGATAATCGCGGTGAGCATAAAGAGCAGGGTCATCAGGGAGAACAAGATAGGCCTTACCATGCGCCAGCCCGGACTTGGAAAGCGTGATTGGATTGAAAAGGAGAAGAGGAAGGAGGCTGAGGCATGAGCAAGGAGAGGGCATGCAGGCACTGCCACTACATAACGACCGAGGATCGCTGTCCCGTGTGCGGGAGCAGAGACCTGAGCGACGAGTGGTTTGATCTCGTTATAATCACGGATCCCGAGAAGAGCAGAATTGCCCAGGCGATAGGAGCGAAAGTTCCTGGAAAGTACGCCGTAAGGGTTAGATAATGAAGTTCGTACTAACGCCCTCTCTACGATCCGAGCTGAAAGAACCCCTCGGGGAGTTGATCCGGGGGGAGCTGCCGGAGCCCTATTTGAGGATAAAGGACAGGCTCAAAGGAAAGCTCGTAGTTACAGTGGGGGACGTGGTTACGGAGAACGTCATTAAGGTCGGAATAAAGCCCGCCATAGCGCTCTACGACCACAGGACTAAGAGGAAGGACTACACGCCCGACATAGAGGCGGACGCCGTGCTCATGACCGTCAAGAACCCCCCCGGGACTATAACGAAAGCTTTATTAAACGCAATCAGAAAGGGCTTTGGACTCGCCGAGAGGGGCATGAGAGTTTACATAATGGTGAACGGTGAGGAAGACCTGGCCGCGATTCCGGCCATCCTTTACGCCCCGTACGGGAGTCTCGTGCTATACGGCCAGCCCGACGAAGGGGTAGTGCTTATAAAGGTAACACCCGAATGCAAGCGCAGGTGCGCGCGAATACTTGCCAAGATGGAGGTGGTTCACGATGGAGATTAAGGTTACCGAAATAAGGGAGAACAAGCTCCTCGGGAGAAAGGAGATATACTTTGACGTCATTCACGATGGTGAGGCCACTCCGAGCAGGGCCGACGTAAAGGGCAAGCTCGTTGCCATGCTCGACCTCGACCCCGAGACCGTTGTCGTCCAGTACATAAGG